>JBAUVS010000634.1:0-7347 GCA_049583345.1 Woeseiaceae bacterium | reverse complement strand
CCGTCCAAGGCCGCCTAACAGTTAATAGACCGCGTTCCGCGATATCGAATCATCGAGCGCGCTCGATTATTCCGATCTAACGGCACCGCCTGTCCGCCACGAACTTCCATGATTTCAAGACCTTACCGCATTTGTTCTTGATCTGCCATATAATATCGTTTCCGCGCGACTTCCCGAACTCAATATCCTTGCCGATCTCCACGGAATCCGGGCCACGGCAATGTCTCGCGCCGCACATCCGCCGAAACTTCGCGATCGAGTCCGCCAGGTGATTCGAACCCGCCGCTACAGCCGGCGCACCGAGAAATCCTACTGGTACTGGATTCGTTCATTCATTCGGTTCCATGGCATGCGTCACCCGTCGCATCTGGGCGCCGAGGACGTTCGCGCATTCCTGACCTGGCTGGCGGTCCGGCGTGACGTCGCCGCCTCGACACAGAACCAGGCTCTGAATGCACTGGTATTCCTGTACGACAAGGTGCTGGAGCAGCCACTCGGCAACATTGGCAGTGCAGTGCGCGCGAAAAGGCCACCGCGCCTCCCGGTGGTACTGGAGCACGCCGAAGCCATGGCGATCATAACGGCATTGAAAATGCCGTACCGGCTAATGGTGTCGCTGATGTATGGCGCCGGCCTGCGCGTCGCCGAGGCGACCCGCCTGCGTGTCAAGGATGTAGATGTGTCGCGCCAGATTCTCATCGTGCGCAACGGCAAAGGCGGCAAGGATCGGACGACACTCCTTCCGCAAGCGCTACGCAGCGCGCTGCAGGAACGAATTGTCACTATCCTGCAATCCGTAAGAGAGCAATCAGCCGCCGACCAGACACCGGTTTCGCTGCCATTCGCGCTCGACCGCAAATACCCGGGAGCCGGCACGTCAGCTGCCTGGCAGTGGCTGTTTCCGTCCGCGAACCTCTGTTGTGACGATCTAGGCAGGGTCGTCCGGCATCACGTGCACACCAGCAGCGTACAGAAGGCGGTGAAAGCGGCGACCCGAAAGTTGGCGATCGATCGGCCCGTCGGCTGTCACACATTCCGGCACACGTTTGCGACGGAGTTGCTTCGTCGCGGTACGGATATCCGTACCGTGCAGGAACTCCTCGGCCACAAGGACCTGCGCACGACACAGATCTATACGCACGTGCTCGGTCAGGGGTTCGCCGGTGTCCGAAGTCCGTTAGGTTGAGTGCCCCGTTGCGGCGCGCATTCCTTGCCATCACCCGAACTCGAACTCCACATAGCTTCCCAGTGGAATCTTGTCCGTCCTCTTCAGCCGTGCCGATGTTTTCACCCTCGCCCGCCAGCCGTCGACGACCTCCTCCTTCGGCACTTCGTTCGTGCCCGTAAAGCGGGTCGGGTCCGTCGAGATCAGCACGGCATTGTCTTTGAGTTTCCGCGGAAACACTTTCGAGTACGACCAGTCCGGCGACGCATTGATGCTGCCGTGATGCCCGACCTTGACCAGGTCCGACGAGAAATCGGCGCCGTTGTCCCGCATGAAATCCCAGCTCGTCTCCTCCGCGTCGCCCGTGAACAGGAAGCCGCGGCCCTCGTAGGTCCACCGCATTACAATTGAAGTGTTGTTGCGCGTCTTGTCGACCGCACCGAGCATGTCCATGCCGCCGGTCTGCAGCAGACGCCTGACGCGCGCGAAGTCGGCCAGCTTGATCAGCTCGCTCTTCTTCGCGTCCGTGCCGCGCGGCAATACGAACGGGTCGTCGCCGCTGGTCGCGCCGCGCACCGCGTTGGCCTCGAAGTAGGCATCCAGCGTCTGACGCGCGGCGAGCGCGTTGTCCAGCTCGCCCAGGTACTTCTTGCTGTTCTTCTCCGGCGCCAGCACCTCGATCTCGAGTTTCTTCACGCCCGGCGGCATCGCGGTCTTCAGGCTCTTGCCGCGGTAGATCGCGTATTGCTTCTCGTACGGCAGGTCCGCGAGGATGTCGTTCATGCGATCCAGCGTGCCCAGGCCCTTGTCGCCGAAGTTGTTGCGGTAGATGCGAGCGAGCGTGCCGTCGCCCGTCAGCGAGGCGGCCGGCATCAGACTCCTGATCGCCGTCTGCGCGATCTGGAACTGGTCGTCGACAGCCGGAAGAACGTACGCGTGCCAGAGCCGCGCGATCGTGAAGTCCTTCCTGAACTTCTTGCGCAGCGAGTAAAAGCCTTCCATGTGATCCAGGTGCCGGTGCGTGATCACGACGAGGTCGAGATGCCCGCCGGTGCGCTCGAGCACGTCGTCGTACACGGTCTGGAATACCGCGTTCGGGTCGTTGCCGAAATTACCGAAGTCGATCCAGGCGTGGTACTCGCCGTCGTCCTCGTCCCAGGACACGAGGATGCAGTCGCCGAACAGCACATTGTAGGCGCGGATCTGGATCACTGCCGGCGCTCCTTGCCGGGCCGCGTCGCGCCGCAGCGCGCCGCCGGATTCGACCTTGGCGTGACCTGGTTGCCACGTAGCTCCAGCACCCACGGCCGCCCGGAGTTCGTCGAGCGGATCTCGTCTTCCAGCGTCAGCTTCGAGGCCGCGAACAGGTTGCCCTTGTTCTTGATCAAATCCTTAAGCCGGTCGACCCGCGCCTTGGTCACCGGCTTCTCCGCGTGGTGGCAGAGCGCGCCGACGGCGTCGAACACCAGCGTGCCGCCGCCGATCACCGGCAGCCAGTAGCCCGCATAGGGGCCGAAGGCCTTGCCCTTCAGCTCGACGTCGACCGGGTATTCATACGTAATGATCACCTGGTCGATGGTCGTGTGCAGCGGCGGTCGCATGACGAGCTGCAAATCGCTGACGACGAAGTCGCGATACAGCGGAAATTTGCTGAGCGCGAGGCGGTCGCGGTTGCGGTCGAGGAATTCGTAGGCTTCGCGCGGGCTGATCCTCGGCCAGGTCGCCGGCAAGGCGCGCCACGGATCCTCGTCGACCACCGCCGCGGTCGCCGCCCCGCCGGCCGGCAGCAGGCCGTGCTCCTCGAACACCGTGCCAACCACGGCGCGGTAATCGCGGTTGTCGAGCGGGTGTGCGTTGCTGTCCGCGGTGAGCATCGCGATGGCGAAGTCGCGGATCGTCGCATCGGCCGGCGGCAGGTGGCCGAGCGTGCGCACCGTCATGCGCTGCACGGCCTTGCGCGCCGACTCGAAGGCGTCGAGTTTCTCGAGCCCGGCCGCGAGCCGCGCCTTGTACAGCCGCCGCAGGATCTCGTAGATCGCGCGCGAGAGTTTCAGCGAGAGCAGGTGCGGCTCGACGACGTTGGTGTAATCCTGCTTCGGGTCGTAGATCAGCGAACGCAGGTTCTGATCGTCGCCTTCGAAATGCTCGGCGATCTCGGAGACGAGGTTCGGGCGGCCCTCCGCCATCGGGTCGATGACGCGCTTCTTGATGGTGTCATGACTGAGCGCTGCGAACAGCGCCGCCAGGTCGCCGACGCCCTCATGGATCGCGGCCGTCTCGGGCTCGAGGCTCTCGGTGTACTGGCCGCGCACGGCGTCGAGGATCGCGTGCCCGGTCTCGTGCGAGACGACGTCGTGCGAGAGCGCCGTATGGTAGACGTGGCGGCTGCCGTCCGGCACGAAGGAGTAGAGCTGCAGCGTGTGGCTGGTCTCGCTGTAGAAGGCGTTGGCCATGTAGCCGGCGTGCGGCAGCACGATCAGCCGGCTGCCGTTGAAACCCCACTTCAGGTCGCGGCCGAGTTCCTTCTCCGACAGCTCGACCGCCCGCGCCGTGATCGCGTAGGCGTTGAGCTGGTGGAAGCGCAGATCGGTGGGGTCGTAATCGGGAAACGACCCGTCGGGCTTGGGCCGCGCCGCCCCGTAGACTTCGTCGCGGTCGCGGTTGTAGTCGAACACGGCGATGCGGTCGCCAACCGGCCCGGGCAGGAGGTTGCCGCGCACATGCACGACGACCGGCGAGCGCGTGACCCGGGGATCTTGCGGGAAGATCGGGATCTCGACGAGTTCGGCGGCCGGCTCATACATACCCACCGAGTATAGGCCAAATTACCCACACATGGCGTTGCAGGATTCGCACAGATGCCGCGCTTGACGGCGCCGGAGGCGGCCTGCCCTGGCAAACGCTCGCCGTCGGCAGGCTTACGCCCAAGGCCCCCTTCGCTCAATCGAAGCGCATGGGGATGCGGCGCTCGGGGAACCTCGCGTCGTCGCCGGACGCAAAGAAAACGTGACGGACCTTGCCGACGATGTTTCCGCGTGGAATCGCGCCGAAGAAACGGCTGTCCCTGCTGTTGTTGCGGTTGTCGCCGAGCACCAGGTAGTCGTCGGGTGGCACGGTCTGTTCCGGAAGGTCGAAGATGCGAACCGCGTTGTCGTCGTCCAGCGTATAGGGTTCGTCGATCCGCTCGCCGTTGCGGACCAACACGTTGGACACCAGCGCGACCGTGTCGCTCGGCGTGCCGATTACCCGCTTGACGTACTTGATGCCGGTCTGTGGCTGCGTAAATACCACGACGTCGCCCGCCTCGGGATCCGCGTGCCGGTACGCCCAGGTATCCACGAGAATGTAGTCGCCCCTCAGGATCGTCGGCGCCATTGACGATGCGGGCACGACGAACGTTTCGTAACCGAGCGTCGTGTCGCGCACCGAGAAGAAGACATACAGCGCCGCATAACATGCAACCGACGACGCGATGGCGAACCTCCAGTTGCGTTTTTCGCCGGCGCTCCGGAATGCGAGGGTTGCCGCGTGCAATGCCGTGGCGAGCAGGAACACGGACTCCGCGAGCAACAGCGCGTAGTATCCGGCCGGATCCAGCAGCAGTCGCGTCCACGCGAAGACCATCACGATCCCGGCTACTGCGACCGCCGTCGCAAGCCCGGAACGGCGCCGGCCGACGATCCAGTAGCCCGACCCGGGCACGACGAGAGCGGCGATGAAGGTACCCATCGCGCCGGTGAGTCTCATGGTATTGCCCCCACGGGTGAACCTCGGCTACTCGGACCGTGCGTGTCAGTCGGTATCGGCGCCCAGCACGGCCCGATTGAGCGTGCTGTTGGAGAATAGCATCTCTTCGAGGGCCTGCTCGACGTCTTCGCCGGCGATCTTGCCCTTCGCGTCGCGTTCGATCGAATACTGCGCGAGGCGGCGCATCAGCTCCTTGACGAACGACGCGCTCACGCCGTCGGTGCGTTCGACGATGTCGTCCGCCAGGTCCCCCGGTATGGAAAGTTTGCCGCCATAGAGTGCCATCAGGCGACGCCGACAGTCAGCGTCGGGTTTCGGGAACTCGATCGCCTGATCCACGCGGCCGGGACGCGCGATCAGCGCGGCCTCGAGGACTTCCGGCTTGTTGCTGGAAAGCACGAACAGTATGTCGGCCTCCTCCTTCAGGCCGTCCATCTCGTTTAACAGATGATTGAGCAGGACTTCCTGGCCGGCACTGCCCATGTATTCCCGCGACTTCGCCAGCAGATCAGCATCCTCGATCACGAAGATGACGGGCTGCATCAACCGCGCCAGCGCGAAGTACTCCGGTAACAGTGCGATCTGCTCGGCCGTGATGAGGAAGGTCGTGTGGCCCGCCAGTTGCGTCGCGAGGTATCGGATCGTGTGCGTCTTGCCGGTACCCGGGGCGCCGTGCAACAGCACGCCGCGCTTTGTTTGCAGTCCGAGCTCACGCAGCGACTCGCGTTGCCGGCAGAACCGGATGATCGTACGGTCGAGTTCGCCCAGCGTCTCGTCGGGCAGAATCACCTGTTCGCGCTGCACGGCCTCCATCTGGTGGACCGTGATCCCGGTCGAGGCGCCGCCGTAGTGTGGCGACTGCTCGAGCGACAGGACCTTGCCACGATACGAGCGCGCCTCGCGCAGCCGGCGCTCGATGGCATCGAAAATGTCGCGGCATATCGATGCAATCGCTTCGCCCTGCGGCCCCGCGATTTCCAGGAAGATCTTGAAGCCCCCCTGGTAATCCATCTCGCGGTTCAGGATCACCGCATAACGTACGCCACCGCGCTCCAACAGCCAGAGACCGTTGATCTGGCACGGCCTGGGCTCCGCCTCGCCGATATCCAGCTCCTCGTAAGAGAGCGGAGCGATCACCGTCGCGTTCCGGTCCCGCGACCAGAGCGTACTCAACTCGACCTGCTCGTGCGCAAAGTGCTGATGGATACCCACGGCGCGAATCGCCCTGGCATCAAATAACTCTTCCACTGCAGTCTGGAGATCCGCCCGCACCCGGCCGGGAAATCTGCGGCTCGTCTTGGCGATCGAATCCGGCGACACGTCGCCAAAGTGCCAGTCCAGAAGTTGATGCGTATAGCGAAACCGTGCCGTAGCCACCTGCTCGTGTAGTGATGCCGACAAGCGAACAACGCAACCATCGCAAATGCTCGCATGCGATCCCGGGAACAGCTCGTTTACAGCCGCCATTGGCTTGCCGCAGAACGAACAGGTCATATCTGTATCGGCCGTAGCCGAGGCGAAATCCACCTTTGTGGCCCGCAGGGGATGGCCTGCAGCTTCGATCCTGCGCCGGGACTCCGCAAGCAGCGCGTCGGCAACTGCGTCTGGATACGGTCCGAGCGGCCATTTGCCGGCCCGGCCGATTCGCCACGCGATGGCTTCTGCGTCTGGCCTCGACACTGCAAACACTGCGGCGATCAGCTCGCTGACGAACTCTTTGGGAGTATCCGGATCGTCGTATAAAACGATCTCGAACATGCCACTGCCTGCAGATGCCTGGTTCATGCTCGCAGCCTTTGTCGGTGGACCTCCGGGGCAATGGCGACGCTACCACAAAGGTCAAGGGGCTACCGAGCAGCCTGCCACAGAATTGGCTGGCGCTTATGCCGCGTCGTCGAAGACGCTACCCGACGGGTACACCTGCACGTCGTTCAGCGCCGCGTCCGAGTAGCGGCCGATCGCGATCGCATTCTTGCCGCCGTGCTTGGCCAGGTACATCAGGCGGTCGGCGGCCTCGATAACGTCGGCGGCGACAGCGCCCGGCGCATCGATTACGACGGCGCCGATGCTGAAGGTGACGCTCCTGTCGCGACATTCCGCCGACGTGTCCAGCCGGCGGGCGAGCTGTTGCATGTCCGCGCAGGCGGCGGCGAAATCGGTATCCGGCAGGATCAGCGCAAACTCGTCACCGCCCAGGCGCGCGGCGGTGTCGCTGCGCCGGGTCTGGCCTTTCATGGCCTGACCGAGGTGCACGAGCAGCGCATCGCCGGCGGAATGCCCCTCGGTGTCGTTGACGCGTTTGAAATCGTCCAGGTCGATATAGGCCACCGTCAGGGAAGCACCCAGCCGCGTGGACAGGGCGATATCGTGATCGAGCCGTTCCCGGAACGTGCGCCCGTTCGCGAGCCCGGTCAGCGGATCGGTCCGTGCCAGGG
>JBAUVS010000633.1:0-4512 GCA_049583345.1 Woeseiaceae bacterium | reverse complement strand
GACCCCGTGTGACGCCGCGACGCTCGAACTTGGTCGCGGGCCGGTCGAGCGGTGCGTCTCCGGCGTGCTCGCGGCGTTCGGTGAGGGCGAACCGGCGGGAGGCCGCGAGCACCGCCTCGATGTGCTCGGCGTAGTCGGCCCAGTCGGTGGCGATCCGCAGGGTGCCGCCGGGCTCGAGCGCGGCCGCGCACAGGTCGACGAACGCCGGCTGGACGATGCGGCGCTTGTGATGCCGCTTCTTCGGCCAGGGGTCGGGGAAGTACAGGTTGATGCGACGCAGCGAGGCCGTCCGGATGCCGGTCTCCAGCACGTCGAGCGCGTCCGCGGCGACGACGCGGAGGTTGGAGAGTCCGGCCGCCCTGGCCGCAAGCAGACAATGACCGATGCCCGGGTCGTGCACCTCGATGCCCAGGAAGTCCAGCTCGGGGTGGTCCCGCGCCTCGCTGACCAGGGATTCGCCGTTGCCGAAGCCGATTTCGAGGACACGAGGCGTCTGCCGCCCGAACGCCGCGTCGAGGTCGAGGCGGCCCGTACCGGCGTCGAGCCCGTACTCCGGCCACAGTTCGCCGAGCGCACGCTGCTGGGACGGCGTCAGCCGGCCCGAGCGCCTGACGAAGCTTCGGATCGGCCGGCGCCGTCTGTCCGCTTCGGCGTCGCCCTCGTTCATCGATCAGCGCAGCAGTTCCACGGGGCTGGCATTGCCGGGCCGGCGACCGTGGACCGACGCGTAGAAGGAACGGAACAGTACCAGGTCGGACTGCCGGTCGCCGGTCAGCGTGATCATCGGCCCGAGTCCGAGCCGCCGGCCGCGGTAGTCGAGGAAGCCGCACAGGACCGGCACCGCGGCCCCGTCGGCGATCCGGTAAAAGCCCGATTTCCAGCCGGCGGTCTTGCTGCGCGTCCCCTCGGGTGCCAGGCCGAAGAAGAAGCGCTCGTTGGTATCGAACGCCGCGATCGCCTCGTTGACGGCCGAACCGGCGTTCCTGCGGTCGAGCGGGACGGCGCCGAATGCGCGCAGCAGGCTGCCGAGCGGGAACCAGAACATCGTGTTCTTGACGAACCACCGGGCATCGAGGCCGGTGGCGGTCTTGAAGACCAGCGCCCAGAAACCGTCCCAGTACGATGTGTGCGGCGCGGCGATGATCACGGCCTTGTTGACCGGCGGCACGGCGCCGATGACCGTCCAGCCGCCGAGCGCCAGCAGCCATCGTGCGATTCGGGGCAGGATCATGGCGGCGGCGCACCGTCCCGCGCGGAGCGGGCGAGGAGGGTGGCGAGCTGCTTCAGGAGACCCGGCAGCTCGCGCAGGAGTTCGCGCAACGCCGGCAGCGTCTCGCGCAGGTCGTCGAACATCGCGCGCGGCCCGAGCTGGTCGCGCATCCAGCGTTTGAGCGCGGGATGCGCCGTCTTCCACAGATCCAGTTGCGGATAGAGTTCCCGCCCGAGGCCCTCGATGTTGAAGAGGGTCTTTTGCAGCAGGATCAGCTGCGGCTGGATCTCGACATCGAATTTCTGCACCACTCGAAACAGGCGTATCAGGACCTGCGCGAACGAGATCTCGGCGAGCGGCTTGTTGAAGATCGGTTCGCATACGGTACGCACGGCGGTCTCGAGCTGGTCGATGCGCGTCCCTTCCGGCACCCAGCCCGACTCGATGTGCAGTTTGGCGATGCGGTGATAGTCGCGGTCGAAGAACGCAAGGAAATTCTGCGCGAGGTAACGCTGATCCTCGGGATTCAGTGTGCCGACGATGCCGAAATCGACCGCCGCATATTTCGGCCGGTCCGGATCCGTGACGATGACGAAGATGTTGCCCGGGTGCATGTCGGCATGGAAGAAGTTGTGACGGAACACCTGGGTGAAGAAGATGTCGACGCCGTTCTCGGCGAGACGCTTGATGTTGGTGCCGGCCGCGCGGAGCGCCTCCATGTCGCTGATGGGGATGCCGTAGATGCGCTCCTGGACCAGTACTTCGGGACGGCAATAGTCCCAGTAGACCTCCGGCACATAGAGCATGTCCGAGCCCGCGAAGTTGCGCTTGAGCTGGGCGGCGTTGGCGGCTTCGCGCATCAGGTCGAGCTCGTCGATGATCGTGCGCTCGTACTCGGCGACGACCTCGAGCGGTTTCAGGCGCCTGCCGTGCTGCCAGTAACGCGCCGCGAGGCCTGCGATCATGCGCAGCACGTCGAGGTCGCGTTCGATCTTCTCCCTGACGCCGGGACGCAGGATCTTGACGATGACTTCCTGGCCACCGTGTAACTGTGCCGTGTGCACCTGCGCGATCGATGCCGCGGCGAACGGTTCGGAGTCGAAACGCGCGAATACCTCGTCCAGCGGTTTGCCGAAGGCCTGCGTGATGATCGCTGCGGCTTCCTCGGCCGGGAACGGCGGCACCGTGTCCTGCAGCTTGGCGAGTTCGTCGGCGATCTCTCTCGGCAGCAGGTCTCTGCGCGTCGAGATCGCCTGGCCGAACTTCACGAAGATCGGACCGAGTTCCTCGAGCGCGAGCCGGACGCGTTCGCCGAGTGGCGCAGACGCGTCGCGCCGTCGCGGCAACAGGTAAAAGAAGAATCGAAGCGGGCGGAACAGATGCGTCTCACGGATGACCTCGTCGAGTCCATGACGCACGAGCACACGCTGGATACCGATGATCCGTGTCAGCGTGCGGCGCCGGCTCATCGTCAGCGATCGCCCGAGGATCGTTCGAGTTTCGCGGCCGCCCGCTCGACGCCGTCGCGCAGCGTGTCCAGCTCACTGGCGAAGCGTTCGAACTCGTAGCGGCTGGGTACGTCGCGGCTCTCTTCCTGGAGATATTCGCGCAGGTTGTCCGTCATGGTCCTGCGCGCCTCGTTCGCCCACGCCCTGACACCTCGCGCGGCTTCGCCGAGCCGGTACGCTGCGGCCTCGCCGACGATCCTGGACAATTCGTCCTCGATGTCCGGCCGCGCGTGGTAGAGCAGCGCCTGGAACGCCCTCGCCGCGCTCGCGTCTCCGGTCAGCTGCAGCGTGCCGTCGCGGATCGCGCGGTCACCGCTCTCGCCGATCATGCGGGTGAGGGCGAGCAGGGAGCCGGAGACGACGACGTCCGGATTCCCGATCACCTCGGATGCCAGTGCGATGACGCCCGAATCGATCCTGAAATAGAGCGCCAGGGCAGAATCCCTGACCCGTACGGCCACGACCTTGCCGTCGAGCTTGCGGCACAAGTCGCGCGCCGGCGTGGACTCGTCAATATTGCGATTGAGAAGGCTTGCAATCGGCCGGAGCACGGCGTCGAGGATGTCCATCCGCGGCGGCCTAAACGTGGTAGCCGGTGTGCAGTGCGACGATCCCGCCCGCGAGGTTACGATAGCGGCATCGCTCGAAACCCGCATCGCGCATCATGCCGAGCAGCGTCTCCTGGTCGGGGTGCATGCGGATCGATTCGGCGAGATAGCGGTAGCTGTCCTTGTCGCGTGCCACGATCTTGCCGATGAGCGGCAACACGTTGAACGAATACAGATCGTAGGCGGGCCGCAGCGCGGCGACCGGTTTCGAAAATTCGAGGATCAGCGCCATCCCGCCCGGGGCGAGAACGCGATGCATCGAACGGAGTGCCGCTTCCTTGTCGGTGACGTTGCGCAGTCCGAACGCAATCGACACGCGATCGAAGCTGGCGTCGGCGAACGGCAGGTTCTCGGCATCCGCCTGTGCGATGGCGAGGTTGCCGGCCACGCCCGCATCCACCAATCGTTCCCGGCCGCGCTCGAGCATCGCGGCGTTGATGTCCGCGAGCACGACCAGACCTTCGGAACCGATCCGCCGGGCAAACTGCCGGGTGAGATCGCCGGTACCGCCGGCCAGGTCCAGCACGCGCTGGCCCGGGCGGACCGCCGCGGTCTCGACGGTGTAGCGCTTCCAGAGTCGGTGCAGGCCCGCCGACATCAGGTCATTCATGACGTCGTAGCGGTCGGCGACGGAATCGAAGACATCCCGGACCAGTCCCGCCTTCTCGTCGACCGGCACGGATCGGTAGCCGAAGTGCGTCGAGTCGGCGGATGTGTCCTGTTTGCTCATGGTGGCGCGTTACGAGGGCTTTTTACGAGCATACCCCGCTGCTGCCAGACGGTCGAGGTAGCGCCGCCAATTTGCCTCCATGTTGCGGCCGAGTTCGTGCAGATAGGTCCAGGAATACAGGCCCGAGTCGTGGCCGTCGTCGAACACGAGCCGCACTGCGTAGCGGCCGACCGGATCGACCGATGTGATCGACACGTTCTCCTTGCCGGTCTGCAGGGTCTCCTGGCCGGGGCCATGACCCTTGACCTCCGCGCTCGGCGAGTAAACGCGCAGGTATTCGAACGGGAAGCTGAACTCGCTGCCGTCGTCGAAGCTCACGACGAGCAGCCTGGAGTTCTTGCGGAGACGGATCTCTGTGGGTGTTGGGGGCATACCATTCCTCTCGCGGCCGCACGCGGGGCACTGTTTTTCGTCATGGCTCGCTTCGCTGCGCTTTACTTCCGAAAAACAGTGCCC
>JBAUVS010000632.1:0-4822 GCA_049583345.1 Woeseiaceae bacterium | reverse complement strand
TCGGGAGCGCAGGAATAGTCGCATGCCAAGCCACGGCCGATTGTTAGTACTGGATCGCATACTGTCGATCTTGCTGGCCGTGTTTTCAGCCGGCCACGGATTCGTTGGCGTGTTGTCGACTCATCCGTTTCTGGAGAGTTCGACGGTCTGGGGTTTTGCCGGGTCGATTGCGGCCTGGGCGATAGCCGTACTCAATTGGCTCCGGGCAGGCCGGCCCGGAGACATCGTGATTGCCGCCTGGGCCCTGGCGGGCGTACTCGTGTGGATTCTGCTGATGCTCTGGTTGGCGGCCGCGGCAGATATGTGGCAGGACATGCGCATTTGGTTCTTCGTGGCCGCCTGCGGCGGACTCGCTATGTTCGGAATCCGGGATATCATGCGCGCGAATCGGCAGAATTAGCCTTCCCTACCGAACAAGGAGCCCACCATGGCCCGCCTGCGCAATCGATTAAGGATTTTTCTGGGTTTTTGCGTTGCCGTTATTCCGGGTCTTGCGGGCCCCGCACTCGCAGAGGATGAGCTGTCTCTGCCGACGATGGTGCCGGAACTCGGCGTGACCCCGTCCGACAAACTCGGGACAAACGACCAGGGTATCGGCCTTGCCCCCGGCGACAAAGTGGCTGGTTTCACGGTCCACAGCTTCGACGGCAAATCCGTCAGTTGGGAAGAGCTCCGTAAGAAGGGCCGCCTTCTCGTCATCTTCTACCGCGGCGGCTGGTGTCCCTATTGCAACCTTCAGATTCGGCAACTGACCCTGGCGTATCCGAAATTCGAGGAACGAGGAATTCTGCCCGTTTTGATCAGCGTCGACGAAGCAGACGCTTCCAGCCTGGTGCGGAACACCTACGAGATTCCGTTTCCGGTATTGTCGGACCCCGACTTACATGCACTCGAGGCGTTCAGGGTGACAATGGAAGTCGATGAGGCGACGCGCGAGCGCTACAAGGAATACGGTATTGACCTGAGTGCATGGTCCGGCAGAGATCACCACAAGATTGCTGTACCGTCTGCGTTCTTTGTCGATAAAAACGGGACTGTCCTGTGGGCGCACAGCGCCATGGACTATCGCGTGCGTCCAAGCCCTCAACAACTGCTCGAAGTGGCCGACCGGCTCGACTGGTAAATGGTGAGGCGCTCAGCTAGCTCAGGTAGTGCCTGCCGCCCACCAATTTCAAGGAAAGCGCAAGCGAAACGACCGTAACCACGGCGGCGAGCAAAATCCACTGCAGTCCGAATCCCGCGGCGAGCGCCGCGAGATGATCCAGTTGCTCCTTGATGACCGCATAGGACGCCGCATCGCGCAGGAAGTTGACCAGATCCCAGATCGTCCTTGCGAGTGCCACGAACGTCGCCAGGAAGCCGGGCAGGGCACGGCGCCAGGGGAACTTGAGCGGCGGGAGGGACGTCGCCTCCCGCCTCACGGCCCTCATCACGGACGCAAGAAAATCCGGCGAGGGCGCGACTTCTCTCTCGTTCGCCAAAACCTGGTCGATGTCTTCGGATTTCATAACCTGCTACTCAACTTCGACTCGAGCAGAGCTCTTCCTCGGGACAGCCTTGCCTTGACGGTGCCTTCACGCAGGCGAAGGCTGCGCGCCGTCGCGGCGATATTTTGATCGTGAAAATAGAACAGCAGCACCGGGTCGCGATATTTTGGCGGCAGTGATTGCACTGCGTTGTGCACCAATCTGCGCCGATCGGCCTCATCGGCCGCATCCTCTTCCGATCCTTCTGCCGCCACATTTTCGTCCATGGGTACCGATACCGGCGCGAATCTGCGCATTTCGTCGCGGTAGACGTTGGTTGCCAACGCGAACAGCCAGGTCGAGAATGCCGCCTCGCGGCGCCACGATTTCAGCCCGCGAAATGCCCGGATAAAGGCTTCCTGGGCCATATCCTCGGCCCGTCCGCGATCGCGACAGAAGCGGTAGGCGAGATTGATCAACGGACCCTGCCAGCGCTCCACGATGGCGGAAAAGGCCGCCGTTTCCCCATCGAGGACACGTCCGATCGCGGCTTCATCTTCCTCACCTTGGCTCATTTTTCGCCTTCCACGCCTGGTCAGACGAGACGTCTCGCGCCTGGGTTGCGTTTTCTCGCCGGGAGCCGGATTCAAAAAAATGCAACCGGATCTCCGCGCCTTTCGTCTGACGGACAGAATACACAAGATTTCCACTGAAGGAGTGGGCTCATGTCGGCAGCATTTTGGTTGATGATCGCGGTCCTTGGCACGGTGTTTTTTGCATTCATCTCAGTCGTCGTCTGGATCGAGAGCCGTCAGAAGGAACGGGAAACCCACTATCGGGATGAAATGAGTCGGAGAATCGCAGAAGCGGGAAATGCCGGCCCGATACTGGAATACGTTCGAGAGAATACCCGGACCGATGCCGCTCAGATGCGGACAAAGGCCCGCGTGGCCGGACTCATCAACATGGCTGTCGGCGTCGGTCTGATGATTTTCCTGAAAGCGCTCGCGGCAGGGGCTCCCGTGTATCTCGTGGGGTTGATTCCGCTCCTGATTGGCGTCGTTTTACTAATCTTCTCGGAATTGATGATGAGGCCGGACCACAGGTCCGATTGAGGCAGGCACACTGCGTGCCGAAGCGCCTCTATGACTCCAGCAACGACCGGGCGTTTCGGTGGCGGCATTCGTCGCGGAGACGCTCGTTCTTCTGACTCAGCTCCGAGAGCAGGCTGTCGGACTCCTTCTCGAACTGATCGTAGGCATCCTGCAACTCCTTCAGTTCGGCCCGGTGCAGCTCGAGTTCCCGCCGATGCGCGCTGTCCAGCCGGGACTTTTCGTCTTCGAGCTTTGCGATCGCTCGCCGCAGCCGCTCGATCTCGTCGTTACGCTCATCGAGCTGCGCGGACAGGCGGAAGACCATGCGCTCCGTCTGGGTGTCGGGGTCGCTGGACTCGCTCGCTGCCAGCGCGCGGGTAAGTTCGATGTCGCGCAGGGTCTGCTTCTTCCACAGAGGGCTCTTGACCAGCGTTTCTTCGAGTCGCGAACGATCTGGAGGTCGGGCGTTGGATGCGCTGTTGTCCCCGGGCTGGCCGGGTAAACGGCCTTGCGGGCGGTCCGAAGTTGCCATGCTGTTGCCTGGTGCCGCGGTTATCGTTATTTGTGGTACGGATTCCGCATTAAGTTTATTGCCTAATGCACTGATTTGACAACCCGGGCTGCCTTCGCGGTACCGGTCCCCAGCGGGAATCCCTGTCATGAAGGAATCGAATCTTACGCGCATAATGTATATTATGTTAAATTATGGATATATCCGATTGGAGGCCACCGACACCGGCCAGCATGCGGCGCCCCGCCGTCTCCACCGGCTCCAGCGGGGCCACGATTAAGACTCCCTTAAGCTCCGTGGCGCAAAGTCGCTGCGGATGTCCCCAATCGTGCAAGCAGACCACTGCAGGCTTGTTTCCGTCGCGGCCCTGGTCGCCCTGGGTGTGCCCGGTGCGGCAAGCCTCGCCAGTCCGCCGACGTCCTGGGCGCAGGCGCCCGATTCGAACCTTGTGTCCCCGGGTTCATTCCGGGTGCCTGGAAGCCGTCTGAGTCCGGATGCCGTGATCGACCGGGTTGTCGTCGATCCACGCAACGTATTCGATCTCGACAATCCGAAGGAAAACAGCTTTTTCTACCGCCTGGCCGACAAGCTGCACGTCAAGACGCGGCCTCATGTCGTCTCCACGCAGTTGCTGTTCAAACCCGGCGATCAGTATGACCAGCGCCTGCTGCAGGAATCCGAGCGCATACTGCGCGAGAACCGCTTTATCCAGACGGCTTCGATAAAGTCCGACGTCAACGCCGACGGCAACGTGGACGTCACTGTCCGGACCAGTGACACGTGGTCCCTCGTGCCGAGTTTTTCGTTCTCGCGCAGTGGCGGCAAGAACGATACCAAGCTGGGCATAAGAGAAACCAATCTGCTGGGTTCCGGCATCCAGGTGGAGGCCTTTTCCACGTCGAACGTCGACCGTGACTCGAAATTCATCAAGGTTTTCGATCCGAACGTCGGCAATACATGGTACCGGATGCAATTGCGATTCGAGAACAACAGCGACGGCAATTCCAAGGAAGTGAATTTCGGAAAGCCTTTCTACTCGCTGGATTCCACGGACGCCAATGACCTGTCCTTCTACGATAACCGGCGCATCGACTCGTACTACGACCTCGGCGACATCGTCGGTGAATATGCACACTCCAGCAATATCTATGAGCTCGCCAGGGGCTGGTCCCACGGTCTGCATAACGGCTGGGCGACCCGCTATTTCGCCGGCGCGAAGTATGACGAACAGTCATTCTCGCGGGTCGTGAACAGCAACTACCAGGGATCGGCTATCCCCGCCGACCGCAAACTGGTGTACCCGTTCTTCGGCGTCGATTTGATCCAGGACGACTACGAGAAGGCCCACAATTTCGACCAGATCGGCCGCGTCGAGGATCGCTTTGTCGGCACCCGGTTCTCGGCCCGAGTCGGACCGGCGTTGAGCGCACTCGGTTCCGATCGTAACGCATTGATGATCAGTGCCGATGCAGAAAAGGGACTGGGGGACTCGGAACACACCTCGTGGCTGTTGTCGGGCTCGTTCGCATCACGCTACGAGAACAGCGGTTTCCAGGACCTGATGCTCGGCGCCTCGGCCAGGTTCTATCACCGCCAGTCCGACCGATGGTTGTTTTTCGCCAGTCTGAACGGTACCTATGGGCACAACCTGGATCTCGATCACCCGGTACTGCTCGGCGGCGACAACGGCCTGCGTGGCTATCCCCTGCGCTACCAGGCCGGTTCCAGCAGCAGTCTCGTGACATTCGAAG
>JBAUVS010000631.1:0-2534 GCA_049583345.1 Woeseiaceae bacterium | reverse complement strand
CCTCGGTGGCGAGCCCGAGGCTGTGGCGCAGCAGCATCGCGGCACTGGCGATCGCGCCGCAGGGATTGGCGATGTCGCGCCCGGCCAGATCGGGCGCCGAGCCGTGGATGGGCTCGAACAGCCCGCGCTTCGAATCACCGAGCGAGGCCGACGGCAGCATCCCGAGCGAACCGGCGAGCATCGAGGCCTCGTCGGTGAGGATATCCCCGAACATGTTCTCGGTGACGATCACGTCGAAGTCCCGCGGCCGGCTGAGCAGGTGCATCGCGGCCGCGTCCACCAGCAGGGTCTCGACCTCCAGCTTCGGAAACTCGCGGGCGAGGATGCGGTCGGCGACCTGGCGCCACAGGCGCGACGTCTCGAGGACGTTCGCCTTGTCGACGGAACAGAGCTTCTTGCGGCGCAGGCTGGCGAGGCGGCCGGCGACGCGCACGATGCGCTCGATTTCCGTCACGTTGTAGGCACAAACGTCCGACGCCGACGCGTCGTCGCGCGTCTTCTCGCCGAAGTAGATGCCGCCGGTCAGTTCGCGGACCACGAGCAGATCGACGCCGGTGATGATCTCCGGTTTCAGCGGCGACGCGGCGACGAGTTCTTCGATGACCCGCACGGGACGCAGGTTCGCATACACGCCGAGCGTGGCGCGCAGCTGCAACAGGCCCTGTTCCGGACGCAGCGCGCCGCCGGTCCATTTCGGGCCGCCGACGGCGCCGAGCAGCACCGCGTCGCTGTCGCGGCAACTCGCCACCGTCTGCGGGGGCAGCGGGTCGCCGGTGGTATCGATCGCGGCGCCGCCGATCAGATGCACGTCGAACGTGAAGGCGTGGCCGTGGCGTTCGGCGATGCGCTTCAGCACGCGATGCGCGGCGGCCGTGACCTCCGGGCCGATGCCGTCGCCGGGCAGGAGTGTGATCAGGGCGTCCAGGGTCGTGTCTCTTCGAAGCTCAGGATCGCGTCGAGCTGCTGCCGCAGGTAGCCGAGCTGGTCGATACCCTCGAGCAGGCAATGACGCGCGAAACCGTCGAGCGGGAAGCTCGCGGTCCGGCCGTCGGGGAGGGTCACTGTCGAGCGTGCCACGTCGACGTCCAGTTCGATGCCCGGATTGTCCAGCAGGTGGCGGTGCGTCCCGGCGTCGACGACGATCGGCAGCAGCCCGTTCTTGAGTGCGTTGTTGCGGAAGATGTCGGCGATCTCGGTGCTGACGACCGCACGGAAACCGTAATCGAGCAGCGCCCAGGGTGCGTGCTCGCGCGACGATCCGCAACCGAGGTTTTGCCCGGCGACGAGGATCTCGCAACCCTGCGATTCGGCACGGTTCAGGACGAAGTCCGGTATCGGCCGGCCGTCGCCGTCGAAGCGCAGGTCGTGGAACAGGTAATTCCCCAGCCCCTCGCGCGTCGTCGTCGTCAGGAAACGCGCCGGGATGATCTGGTCCGTGTCGATGTCGCGGGTCGGCAGCACCGTGGTCCGTGCCCGTATGCGCCGGATCGGTTTCACGACGCCGACTCGCGCAGGAACGGGCGCGGGTCGGCGATCGTTCCGGTGACGGCGGATGCGGCGGCGGTCATCGGGCTGGCGAGCACGGTACGCGCCCCGATGCCCTGGCGGCCCTCGAAGTTGCGGTTGCTGGTGCTGACGCTGAGCTGGCCCTTGCCGACCGTGTCGCCGTTCATGCCGATGCACATCGAACAGCCCGATTCGCGCCACTCGGCGCCGGCCTCGATGAACACGCGGTCGAGCCCGCGGGCTTCGGCCGCCTTCTTGATGCGCTGCGAACCCGGCACGACCAGCATCCGGACGCCGTCGGCGACCTTGCGGCCGCGCATCACGTCGGCCGCCTGCTCGAGGTCCGAGAGCCTCGAGTTCGTGCAGCTGCCGACGAAGACGACGTCGACGCCGGTGCCGGCCAGCGGCCTGCCGGTCTCGACGCGCATGTAGTCGAGCGCCTTGCGGAAGCTGCCGTCGCCGTCGCCGTCCGGCACCGGCTCGTTGATGCCGATGACCATGCCGGGGTTCGTGCCGAAGGTCACCATCGGCTGCAGCTCGCCGGCCGCCAGCGAGACCTTGCGATCGAACGCGGCATCGTCGTCGCTCGCGAGTGCGCGCCAGCGCGATACGGCACGGTCCCAGTCGGCTCCCCGTGGCGCGCGCGGCCGTCCCTCGAGGTACTCGAAGGTCGAATCGTCGGGCGCGATCATACCGGCCCTGGCGCCGGCCTCGATGGACATGTTGCAGATCGTCATGCGGGACTCCATGTCCAGGTCGGCGATCGCGGTGCCGCGATATTCGATGACATGGCCCGTGCCGCCATCGATGCCGATCTTGCCGATGATCGCCAGGATCAGGTCCTTGGCCGTCACGCCGCGGGGCAGGCTGCCGTCCACGTCCAGGGCCAGCGTCTTCGGCTTGCGCTGCAGCAGGCACTGAGTCGCGAGCACGTGGCCGACCTCGGTCGTGCCGATGCCGAAGGCGAGGGCGCCGAACGCGCCGTGCGTGCTCGTGTGCGAGTCGCCGCAGACAATCGTCGCACCGGG
>JBAUVS010000630.1:0-15087 GCA_049583345.1 Woeseiaceae bacterium | reverse complement strand
GTGCGCATGCTGCTGCTGACCAACTGCACGTTCGACGGCATCGTCTACAACGTCGAGCGCGTGATGGAGGAATGCCTCGCCATCAAACCGGACCTGATCTTCCTGTGGGACGAAGCGTGGTTCGCGTTCGCGCGCTTCGAGCCGACCTACCGCATGCGCACCGCCATGCACTGTGCGCAGCAGCTGCGCGATAAGTATCGCAGCGATTCGTACCGCGAGGCATGGCAGGCGTATTCGGCGCGGATGCAGGATGCGGACGACGACACCCTGTTGCAAGCGCGGCTGATGCCGGACCCGGACAAGGTACGCATCCGCTGCTACTCGACGCAATCCACCCACAAGACGCTGACCGCGCTGCGGCAATCATCGATGATTCACGTGCACGATCAGGACTTCAAGGGCGAAGTGGAACAGGTCTTCGATGAAGCCTTCATGACGCATACCTCGACGTCGCCGAACTACCAGCTCATCGCGTCGCTCGACGTCGGCAGGCGGCAGGTCGAACTCGAGGGCTTCGAGTTCGTCCAGAAGCAGGTCAATGCGGCGATGACGATGCGGCGCACGATCAGCGACCATCCGCTGCTGAAGAAGTATTTCACGGTGCTGAGCGCCGGCGACATGATCCCGGAGGCGTACCGGGAATCGGGCATGCAGGTGTACTGGGACGCCGACGCCGGCTGGTCGGACTTCGTGCAGGCCTGGGCCGACGACGAGTTCGTACTGGATCCGACGCGAATCACGCTGGCGGTGGGGCTCGCGGGCCTGGACGGAGACACGTTCAAGACACAGATCCTGATGGATCAGTACGGCATCCAGGTCAACAAGACCTCGCGCAATACGGTCCTTTTCATGACCAATATCGGCACGACGCGCTCGTCGGTCGCGTACCTCATCGAGGTGCTGGTCAAGATCGCACGCGAGCTCGATCAGCGCCTGGACGACGCGAGCCCGATGGAACGCCGCGCATTCGAGCGGCGGGTGCAGTCGCTGGTCGTCGACCTGCCATCGTTACCGGATTTCTCGCGCTTTCACGACGCATTCCGGCCGTTCGGGGAAATCGTGCCCGCCGGCGATCTGCGCAGTGCGTTCTTTTTGGCGTACGACGAGAGCAAGTGCGAGTATCTGCCGCTGCACGGCGATGAGCTCGACCGGGAAATGGATCGCGGCCGGGAGCTGGTGTCGACCGCCTTCGTCATCCCGTATCCGCCCGGTTTCCCGATTCTCGTGCCGGGCCAGGTCGTGTCCAGGGAGATCATCGATTTCATGCGCAACCTCGACGTCAAGGAAATACACGGCTACCGCCCGGACCTCGGACTGCGCCTATTCACCGAAGCGGCGCTCAGCGACTACGCCAAAGGCGCGTCGCCCCGCGCCGCGAAACTCGAGGCAGGTAAGTAATCATGCCAAACAAAGCGAAAGCCACTGGGCCGGATCGGCGCGCACCCGCAACGGGCAGGCGCCGGAAGAAGACGCTGCGCAACATCTCGGACATCCGGCGCTATTTTCATCGCAACGAAGAGCCGATCTGTTTCGTCAGCGCGACCAACTTCAACCTGCTCGGCATCGACGAGTGGGTGCGGAACTTCAAATACATCACCTACATCGATTGCTTCGACGGCCGGCACCCGAATGTGTTCACGCCGCCGGCACAGACTCATCACGAGTTCGAGTCGATCGAGGAGATCAACAACTACCTGCTGCAGCACAAGGACGTCGTGGATTTCATCCACTCGAGGGGCCGCCAGCCCAAGCTCGCGTTCCTGATGTTCGACGACGAGACCGAGCGGCTGGCCAAAGAGATCGGCTGCAGGATCTGGTTCCCCCGCGCGAAGCTCCGGAACCGCGTCGACAACAAGATCGAGACCGTGCGCATCGGCAACAAGGCCGGGGTCCCGAGCGTGCCGAACGTGCTGACGGAAGTGAGTGGCTATGCGCAGCTCAGGAAGGTCGCCGACGACGCCGGCCTCGGCAAGCAACTCGTGCTGCAGTCCGCATACGGCGATTCCGGCCACACGACCTTTTTCATCGGCGGCGAAAGCGACTTCCGCAGGCACGAGCACGAGATCGTCGGTCAGGGCGAGATCAAGGTCATGAAACGGCTGAAGTGCCGGGGCTCCGCGATCGAGGCCTGCGCGACCAGGGCCGGCACGATCGTCGGGCCCCTGATGACGGAACTCGTCGGTTTTCGGGAGCTCACGCCGTACAAGGGCGGCTGGTGCGGCAACGAGATATTCGCGAATGCCTTTTCGCAGCAGATCCGGGACCAGGCCCGGGACTACACGTTCAGTTTCGGCGAACAGTTGAAGGAGGAAGGGTACCGCGGTTACTTCGAACTCGATTTCCTGATCGACCAGGACTCCGGCGAGATCTATCTCGGCGAACTGAACCCGCGGATCACGGGCGCGAGTTCGATGACGAATCACGCCGCGTTCGCGCATGCGGATGCGCCGCTGTTCCTGTTCCACCTGCTCGAGTTTTCGGACGTGCCGTTCGAACTCGACGTCGACGATCTCAACGCGCGGTGGGCCGACCCCGACAATATCGACGGCTGGTCGCAACTCGTCATCAAGCACACGGAAGACAGCGTGGACATCGTGACGGATGCCCCGGAGAGCGGCATCTGGCGCATGAACGACGACGGCAGCATCGAGTACGCGCGCTTCGATTACCATCGACGCGCGGTCGAGAGCGAGCGCGAGGCATTCTTCCTGCGTATCGTCGGTGAGGGCGACTATCGCTATGAAGGGGCGGACCTGGGGATCCTCGTGACGCGCGGACGCTCGATGGACAATCGCTTCCGGCTGGCGCCGCGCGCGAAACAGTGGATCGACGGCATACGCGCGCATTATCGGGCGAAGCCCTTCACGGCCGAAACGCCGGCGATCGCGACGCCGGCATTCAAGCTGTTGTAGCCTGCCGGCGATCCCGACGAGCCGCGATGCAGCTGACCTTCTCGGCGCTGAAACAGACGACCCCGGACGACGGTTTTGCACGACTGTTCCGGCGTGCATGGCCGCATTATCGTCGCTGGTGGCTGCAGGAGGGGGAAGAGGCGCGGCCGAGTTATCTCGCATCGCGGCGCGCGATCGCGAATCACATGCCGGAGATGCTGCCGCTCTGGGAACGGCTCTGCGAACTGGCGGGCGGCGGCGATCCGGAGTCGCGCTTCCTGTCCCTGTACTGTCCGCCGGCGTATCAGTTCGGTTGCTCGCAGGCCGTCTGGCCCGGCCGCGAACCGCTGCTCGTGCGCAACTACGACTACGACCCGCGTGCGTTCGACGCGCTGTTGTTGCACACCAACTGGCTCGGCCGGCATGCCGTACTCGGGATGAGCGACTGCCTGATCGGTCTGCTCGACGGCGTCAACGATGCCGGGCTCACCGCGTCGCTGACCTTCGGCGGGCAGCGCCTGGTCGGCGTGGGATTCGGCATACCGATCGTGTTGCGCTACGTGCTCGAGACCTGCAGCACCGCGGCCGAGGCGGGGCGGACCCTGGCGCGGATCCCGTCGCATATGGCCTACAACGTGACGGCGCTGGACGCGCAAGGCGAACGCGTCACCGTCATGATCGCGCCCGGCGCCAAGGCCGTCGTCACGAATGCGCCGGTCGCGACGAATCACCAGCAGTCCGTGGCATGGCATTCGCACGCCCGGGCCACCGCGTCCGTCGAACGCGAGCGGTTCCTGCTGCGGCGCCTGACGCTGCATCCGGAACCGGCCGATCGTTTCGTCGCCGAGTTCCTGCGGCCACCCCTGTATTCGACGGCTTTCGAGCACGGTTTCGGTACCCTGTACACGGCGGCGTACTGGCCGGGCAGGGCCGCCCTGGCGCTCGAATGGCCGGCGGACCGCTGGGAACTGTCCGTCGCCCGGTTCGCCGAGGGTCGGCGCACCGTCGAGTACCTGTCCGGCGGCATGCAGGCACATCCGGTTCCCGGCTGAGGGCGAATCGACGGCCTGCTAGAATCGCCGGATGACCATCCGGCTCTACAGTTACTGGCGTTCATCGGCGGCATATCGGGTTCGCCTGGCGCTCAATCTCAAGCACCTGGACTACGAGGCCGTACCGGTGTCGCTCGTGCCGGGCGTCTCCGAACACCGCCAGGCGGACTATCGGGCGCGCAACCCGCAGATGCTCGTGCCGTTCCTCGAGGACGGCGCCATTGCGGTCGGCCAGTCGCAAGCGATCCTGGAATACCTGGAGGAGACGTACCCGGAGCCGGCCCTGCTGCCGGAATCGGCGGGCGACCGGGCGGCGGTGCGTTCCTTCTGCAATTCGATCTGCTGTGACATACACCCGCTGAACAACCTGCGCGTGCTGTTGTATCTGAAGGACGTCCTCGGCGTGTCCGATGCGCAACGCGACGTCTGGTATGCGCACTGGATCGACGAGGGCTTCCGGGCTGCCGAAGCGACGGCGGCCGCACATGCGGGGCAGGGGCCGTTCGTGTTCGGCGGCTCCGTGTCGCTTGCCGATGCGTGCCTGGTCCCGCAGATCTACAATGCCCGACGATTCGATGTACCCCTGGATGCCTATCCGCGCCTGGTCGCGGTCGATTCCCACTGCGCCGGATTGCCCGAATTCGCGGCTGCGGTGCCGTCCCTTCAGCCCGATGCGGCCTGAACCGGTGGAGCTGTGAACATGGGCCGGAAAGGAATCCTGGCGACCGTATTTCCCGGGCTGCTGGTCTGCGTTGCCATGTCCCGTGTGTCAGCTGCGGATCCGACACAGCGCGATACGGAGCTGACGCCCTTCGCCGGGTATACGTTCGGCGGTACATTCGATGTCAGCGACAGCGATCAGTCCGTCGACCTCGACGATGCGCCCGGCTTCGGCTTGTTGCTGGATGTCCGCAAGGACGACAACACGCAGTATGAGATCCTCTACGTCCGGAACAGCCCGGATGCCAACGCAGTCAGCGTGGGGACACCGAATCCGACCTTCGATCTCACTTTCGATACTCTCCAGCTCGGCGGCACGTACCAGTGGGAGGGAGACACACTGCGACCGTACTTCGCAGCGACTCTTGGCGGGACGAAGATCGCAGTGACGGACGCCGGCTACGGTGCGGACACGTTCTGGTCTTTCTCCCTGGGCGTGGGCGCCCAGTATCGGCCGCAGGCGCGGCTCGGCATCCGCCTCGAATTGCGTGCCTTCGGGACGCTGACGAGCTCGCACACGGACCTGTTTTGCGAAACCGGCGGGACGACGAACGCCTGCCTGATCCGGCTCAAGGGCGACGTCTTGTGGCAGACGGCGGCGTTCGCAGGTGTCGTGTTCAGGTTCTGAACGCCGTTTCCTGCCGACCGCTCAGAAGTCGTAAGAGAAACCGCTCGTCAGCGTGTAATCGTTGTTCAGCGCGTCCGCCGAAGGTGGGTCGCTGTCGTAGTTGTCGACAAAGCTGAGGCGCCAGTACAGGTCGCCGACGATCTCCCAGCGCAGCGTGATGCTCGTATAGCCGCGGACCCGTCCGGACTGGGACAGGCTCGGGATCACTGACATCTGGGTCGAGAGATCGAGCTCCGGATCGTCGAAGTGGAACACTTGCCAGTCGAATCCGAGCGTGGCCTCCTGGTTGTCTTTCGTCTCGTTCGTGACGGATGCCCTTTCCTGCGTATAGATAAGGCCCGCGTTGAGCATGAAAATATTGTGGTTGGTCCGGGTCAGGGTCTTGCCGACCGTGTAGCCGATCGAGGAGCGCAGGTCGATACCGAGATCTTCGTTGTGCTCGAACTTCAGCAGGGCGCCGGTATTCCAGCGGTTCCGGAACAGCCGCGATCCGCGGAGCTGCAGATTCGCCTGCCGGGTCGGATCGGCTCCCTGGCTTTGATTCGTCACCGCATTCAAGTCCAGCGAGGAGTAGTACTTCTTGGTACGGTAGGTCATGGTCACGCCGAGATTCGTCGAGCGGTAGTCGTTCGACCGGGTGAGGTTGATGCCCGCATTGGCCGAGCCGTCGAAGCGCTCCAGCAGGTCCTCTTCGATCTGCGACATCCTGACAATTTTCGAGAGGGGCACGTCCGTGTCGCCACCGACCCGGTGGACCGTGACCTTGCCGGAGTCCGCGGTATCGTCGAGCGTGCCGTACAACAGCGTGCCATCGCTCAATTCGATCTCCAGCGTCTTTGCATTTTTGACGGTGTCCACGTGTGTCCAGTCAATCGTTATCGTGTCGGTCCCGGGTGTCTTGAACGACAGCTTGCCTCGCTCCATATGCTTGAGCTCGCCGATCATCGTGCTGGCACCGTCGAAATGCACCTCATCGGTACTTGCGGCCGCGGCGACAAGCGGCATGCAGAGAAGGGAGAGTTGAATCATCTGTCTCGCTGGTAACACAGTCCTTCCTCCGGGATAACGCGTCGTTCGGTCGGGATGTAGCCGGAAGGCGCGGCTGCCGTTCCGGTGGACGGGCGTAGTATGCCGTGCGGAACCGGAGCGATGCTATATTGCGGCCTCATGCCTGGGAGTGAGTAATGCGACGCGCGTGTGGACGGCCGGCCCTTTTCGTTGCGGCATTGATGGCGACGAGTGCTGCATGGGCTCAGGGTGCCGTTCGACCGGCGACCGGCGATACAGCTGCCCCCCCGGCCCGGCCCCGCATCGGGCTCGTGCTCGGCGGCGGCGGCGCGAAGGGCGCCGCGCACATCGGCGTGCTCGAGGTGCTCGACGAACTCCACGTGCCCGTGGACTGCGTCGCCGGCACCAGCATGGGCGCGCTGGTCGGCGGCATTTTCGCATCGGGCATGGCGCCGGACGACATCGAGCGTTCCGTACTGGGCATCGACTGGTCGCAGACGGTGGGCGGCGTCGGGCAGCGCGACCGCACGCCGATCGGCCGCAAGTTGCAGCAGATGAGTTACACGAATTCGCTCGAGATCGGGGTGAGCAAGGGCGGTGTCAGCGGTCCGGGCGGCCTGCTGGCGACGCAGGACATCGAGGCCCTGATCTGGCGGCTGGTCGCCAGGGCACAGTTCACGCAGGACTTCGACAAGCTGCCGATCCCGTTCCGGGCCGTCGCGACGGACATGCTGTCCGGAAAGATGGTCGTGCTGGACAGCGGGGAGCTCTCGGTGGCGATGCGGGCCAGCATGGCGATCCCCGGCGCGTTCGCGCCGGTCAATATCGACGGCAAGGTGCTGGCCGACGGCGGCATGGTGCGCAACCTCCCGGTCGACGTCGCGCGCGATCTGTGTGCCGACGTCGTCATCGCAGTACGGCTGACGTCGCCAAAACCCGTCGCGAAGGACCTGGATTCGGCGTTTTCGGTCGTCCGACGCTCGCTCGACCTGATGGTCATCGCGAACGAACGGACCCAGATCGAAACATTGACCGGCGACGACGTCGGCATCGAGGTCGACATGGGGGATATCGACGTCGGCGATTTCGATCGTGTCGGAGACGCGCTCGCGCTCGGCAAGGCGGCGGCACGGGCACACCGCGACGAACTGCTGCGCTACGCGATTCCGGAGCAGGAATATCGCGCCTGGCAACAGCGTACTCGCAGGGACAGGGACAAGGCCTACCGGTTGGCAGACGTACGGGTGGTCGGCACCCGACGCGTAAACCCCGATTTCGTGCGGGCCCAGCTGGACGATGCCGGGCCGGGTACCGAACTGACCCCGGCCAAGGTCACGGCCTATGCCGAGCGCGTCTACTCGCTCGGCGATTTCGAACGTGTCGACTATCGACTGATCGGCGCGGGTGACGACAAGACGCTCGAGATCCACCCCGTCGAGAAATCCTGGGGACCGAATTTCCTGCGCTTCGACCTGGGCCTGGCGACCACCGGCGACAGCGACATTCGCGCCCTGTTGCGGGTCGATCACGAGCGGACCTGGGTCAATCGCTATGGCGGTCGATGGCACAACGCGGCCCAGATCGGCCAGCAGTCCCTGCTGACGACCGATTTCTACCAGCCGCTCGACACACGACAGCGCTTCTTCGTGCAGCCGATCCTGTGGTACGAGAACAACCTTGAGGACCTGTACGACGACGGCGACCGGGTCGCCCGGTACTTCCTCAGCGAACTCTACGGCCAGCTGGATGCCGGAGTGAACTTCGGCACGCGGGCACAACTGCGCCTGGGACTGCGTCATGGCTGGGAGCGTGCCGAACTCGATACCGGCGTGTCGGACCTGCCGAACCTCGATCGCCAGTCGGACACGGCCCTGCAGTACCGCTTCATCTACGATACCCGCGACAGTGTCGTCCTGCCGACGAAGGGCAGCTTCTTCAATGGACGCTACCTGGAATCCCGATCCTGGCTGGGGGGCGAGCTCGATTACGGCCTCTGGGAAGCGGTACTGGAACAGGCATTCGAGTTCCACGGAAATTCCTTCAGCGTCATCCTGGGCGGCGGCAATACGCTGCACGGCGAACCGCCGCTGAACGACAAGTTTCAGCTGGGCGGGATACGCACGTTCCCGGGGCTCAGGCCGGGAGAACTCAGGGGCAACGAGTACTGGTACGCCGGCACGAGCTATCGGTGGCGCGTCACGGACCTGCTGCCGGTGCTCGGCCAGGCCCTGTATGCGGGCCTCAGGCTGCAGGCCGGCGAGGTGAGCCAGCGTGTCGACGGCATCGACGATGGACCGCTGCTGGGCATCTCCGGAAATCTGAGCGGCCGCACGCCGGTCGGCTCGTTCGTCCTGTCGCTCGCCTGGCTGGATACCGATGCCTGGCGCCTGCAGTTCTCAATCGGCCGGCCCATGGAAGAGGGTTCGCTGCTCGACGAGATCCAGTAGTCACAGCGAATTCAGGAACGCGAGCAGGGCGTCGCGATCGTCGTGCGACAGGTTCAGGACGAAATCGCGCGATGCCTGTGCTTCGCCACCGTGCCAGAGTATTGCTTCTATGAGATTGCGCGCACGGCCGTCATGCAGTAAGTCGGTATGGCCGTTTACGGTCGCTGTCAATCCGATGCCCCATAGCGGCGGCGTGCGCCATTCGCTGCCCGACGCCAGGAATTCCTCGCGCCCGTCCGCCAGGCCGTCACCCATGTCATGCAGCAACAGGTCGGTGTAGGGGAAGATCGTCTGATGGGCGACTTCCGGCACGTCGTCGAAGTCGCCGGTCTCGAGCTGCGGGATGTGACAGCCGCTGCAGCCGGCGTCCGCGAACAGCGTCTCGCCCCGCACGACCTGCGAGTCGTCCACGTCGCGTCGCGCGGGGACCGCCAGCGTCTGGACATAGAACGCGACCGCCTGCAGCGTGTCATCGTCAAGTTCCGCGTCGTCGAGCAAGCCGTCGTCCTGGGTCTGCGCGTGCGAACTCTCGACCGGGAACAGGGAACTCGTGACCCCCATGTCCTGGCTGTACGCGGCAGCGGCCTGCATGAGGACGCTGTCGGTGCCGGCCTTCCAGCCGAAACGGCCGAGGCGGGTCTCGCCCGAGATCGGGTCCATAACGCGGTTCGTTCGCCCGGAGATGCCGTCGCCGTCACTGTCGTTCTCGTCCGCGAGACTCTCGATCGTCGCCTCGGGAATCGCCTCCAGCAGCCCGCGGCCGAATACGGGCGGCGCGATGCGCGGGCTCGTGTAGAGGCTGCCCGCCATCGGGTAGTACGGCTGGCTGATCGTAAACGTGGGTTTGCGCAGTTCGATCGTCTCGCCATCGGCGAAACTCACGGAGCTCTCCTCGTAGCTCACGTCGACGGACGCCTCGGGCGCGACGCCGAACACGGCGCGATGCTGCAATTGCGTGCCGTAACCCTGCACCGGGTACGGCCCGGTGAGCGGATCGTTGGCGCTGCTGATACGCAGGAACAGTGAGTCGAACGGGCCGCCGGGCTCCGGCGCACGGCCGCGGCCGTCGCGCGGATGGCAGCGGATGCAGGCGCTGTTGTTGAAGATCGGCCCGAGCCCGCTGTTGACCGGCGCCGGCGCGGTGACGAAGACGTTCTCGAACGCGACATCGCCGTCGAGGTGCTTGTCCAGGCGCTCGCCTTCCAGGTTCGGCGCCGGCGTCTCGAACGCCGAGCTGGATACCGCGAAGATGGTCGTGTCGCCACCCGAAAGGCGTTTGTCGAGATCGCCGGAGCCGCCACCCGAGTCCGGAGGCTCCGTCGGTGTATCGCCCCCGATCACGACGGGATCGGAATCCGGTGTGCCGCAGGCGCCGAGCAGCGACAGCACCAGCAGGATCGGGCACAGGCTGGCAGGTTTCACTGGATCTTCCTCCGCGCGCAGGTCAGTACTGGAAATCCACGTCGTCGAGGAAGGGCAGGAGTTCGCCCGACAAGACGTCATGCAGGGCCCGAACCGCGTCGATAGCCGCCTGGATGTCCGCCTGGACGACCGGGTCCGAGGGCGCGGCGGACACGGCCTCGTAGTACGGGCCGGGGATGTCGGCGATCGCGTCGATCGCCGTGTCGATGGCGGCGATCGCCTCGTCGTTAAGCGCCGGGTCTTCGCTACTTACCAGTTCCGCGAGGCCGGAGTTGGCCGATGCCGCGCAGGCGTTGACGGCGCTCTCGGTGCCGATCGAGAGCCGGCCGCAATAGACGTTGCGAATGCTGCGCAGGTTGTACTGGAAGTCGGTCAGCGAGTTGCCGCTGAACTTCGATTCCACGGTCAGGGGATCGCCGGCACTGAACGGGTCGCCCAGCTTGCCGGCACCGACCTCGTCGGCGATCCCGATGATGCCCTGCACGAATTCCTCGACGATCGCACGCTGGCTGGGATAAACGTTGCTGCCCTTGCCGGCGTTGCTGACGCTGGCCAGGAAGTTGTCGCCCGATGGCAGCCAGGCTGCAAGCGTATCCGCCGCCACATTGCGGACGTTGGTCGTGATGCCCTCGAGATACTGCACGCGACGCGGGTCGGCGAGGGTAGCGAGGATATTGTCGTAGCATTCTTCGGTACCGCGGGCGGCGGCGCCGCAGCCGGCCGTGTCCTCGTTGCCCGAGCCGTCGTTGAACAACAGGTACTCGATCGTGTGGAAGCCCTTGACCGTAGTGTCGAGCTGTTCGATGACCGTCTGGCTGCTGAGGTCGAGACTCGTGTCGGCCAGGATATTGTCGAGGTCGACCTTGTTGACCGGCCAGTCGTCCAGCTTCGGATCGAAGCCCTCCGTGTCGATCGGCCCCCACAGGAATCCTTCGCCACCCTCCCAATACTTGCGTGCCTCGAACCAGGCGTCCTGAGCCGAGATCAGGTTGCTGCGCGTGAGGTTGCCGTTGCTGAGCACGAGTACGGCATCCAGAAGATTTTGCGTCGAGTTCGCGAGTCCCGTATAGGTGCCGACCATGACGTCGTCGGCGATCGCGTTGACGAGGTTGCTGGCGTCGAATCCGGTCGGAGCCGGGTTGCCTCCACCCGAGCCATTGATGATCACGTCTGCGCTGTCTCCGCCGCACGCCGCCAGCCCTGCCAGCGCGCAGCCCAGCATCGCCACGACTGTCTCTCTACCGTGCAACATACCGTGCTCCCTTTGATCGCTAATAGGTGAAACCGACACCGAGTCCGAAGGTGTCTTCTTCGTTGTTCTCGGCGATGCCGAGGGTCCGGTGCGTGTAGTCCGCCTTGAAGATCACGCCCGGGATCGGCAGGTAGTCGATGCCGACGGTCCATGACTCCCGGTCCCAGCGCGGGTTGTCGAAGACCAGTCCCTCGGTGCGGTACATGGAGTCGTAGGACTCGTAACGGCCGAACAGGATGAGGCTCCGGTCGTCGCGCCGCAGCAGGTCATAGCCGCCTTCGACGTACCAGGACTGTGCCTCGCTGCCGACCGGCGTGCGTTTGACGCCGAGATTGTTCGACAGGTTGCGATTCGCGTCGGTAATGAGGTGCGAATTCTGAAGCCGGCCCCAGAGGTACTGGCCGCGCAGCGTCAGGTCGCCCGGCTTCCATTCGAAGTCGAATTCGAGGATGTCCACCCAGGCGTCGAAGTCGACGTCGTTCTTGGGCCGGCTACCGACGGTGTTGCCGCCGTAGTACGAGCCGCCGAGTTGCAGGTTTTCGAGCGGGTAGTAGTCCAGGCGCCCCACGAACGCGAGATCCTCGGCCCGTGCCTCTTCGAAGCGCTGCTGGAAACCGCCAGCGATCCAGTTGCGCGAACTGAAGCCGGTCGAGTCGAGTCCGGAAACGATTTGCATCTCGTATTTGATGCGTCCGAGGTCAAACAAGGGCAAGCTGCCGTAGACCGACACGCCGCTCTCGTGCCAGACCTGCGGGATGACCGCGGCCTCGGATTGCGAGCGCTGCACCGTGAAATAGTCGTCCGGCTCGTGATGCAGGTTGGTGCGGCCGACTGGCACGTAGAAGTGCCCGAAGCGGGCGTTCAGCCAATCGCTGTAACGATAGCCGAGATACATTTCCTCGACGACGACCTCACCGCCTTTCTCGATTTCCTGCTCGTATTCTCCGAATTCTTCCTGGGTGTCGAGGTCCAGCGCGACGCCGGTTCCGCCGTGCTCGAACTCGATCTCCGCGTTGGCAAAGAAGTGCTGGTCGAAACGGTATTCGAGTTCGAGGATGAACCGCTCCGTATCGAGGGTGTTCTTCGCAAACGGGTCGGTTTCCCAGTCGCGGTTCAGGTAGTTGACGATGCCGTAACCTTCGACCTCGAGACCCCTATTGTCCTCATCGTCGTCATCTTCGTGGTAGACGGGCACGACAGTCGTGCTCCCGGCCCCGGAACGCTCGGAGTCCGTGCCCGCTGGCAAAAGCTGCGCCACGGTTGCTTCGAGTTCCGCAAGTTGGTCGCGCTGCTTGTCGAGTGCCGCTTGCTGCGCGTCCAGTCTCGCCTGTTGCAGGGCGATTTGCTGCCGAAGCGCCTCGACACTCGGCGCGTCGGGGTAGGGTTCGGCGAATGCCTTGCTGGCCAACGCCAGACAAAGCACGCACGTGACGCGTGCGGCCTGGCAAACACCGCTACTCATGTTCCTTCCCCCTCCACGCATTGGCGGCGATTCGGGTGCCGCAGGGTGCAGGGAGTATCCGATATACGAATCAAAATGTAAATACGAATCATTCGTATTTCCTATTTGACCCGCACACATCGATCAGACGGTAAACTCCACGTCTCGCCGAACGGCTCGACACTGCACGGGAAAGGAAACGATGAACGATCGGGTACGTTACGAAAGACAGGGTTCCGTCGGGCTGGTTACGATTGACAGCCCGCCCGTCAATGCGCTGTCCGGGCAGGTCTGTCGGGGTCTCATCGAGGCTTTCGCAACGGCGGCAGAGGATGATGCGGTATCGGCGATGCTGCTGTGCTGCGCCGGTCGAACGTTCATCGCCGGAGCGGACATCAACGAACTCGGGGGAGGCCTCGATTTTCGCGAGGCATTCACGCTGATCGAGGGTATGGACAAGCCCGTGGTCGCGGCGCTTCACGGCACGGCGCTGGGCGGCGGCGCGGAGGCGGCGCTTGCCTGTCATTACCGCGTCGCATCGGCCGATGCGCGTATCGGTTTCCCGGAAATCGCCCTGGGTATCGTGCCGGGAGGCGGGGGCACGCAGAGGCTGCCGCGCCTGATCGGTGCAAGCGCGGCCCTCGAGTTGCTGCTGTCCGGACGTTTCGTCGGAGCCGGCGAGGCGCTGGAACTGGGACTCGTCGATGCCGTCGCCGAGGGCGAGCTGCAGGGTTTCGCGCTCGACTTCACCCGGAACCTCGTCAATGAAGGCCGGGGACCGCGCCGAGTCTCGGAGGTCGTGCTCGAGCGAGACGGAGCAACGGACGAGTTCCTGCGTTCCGAACGAGCACGGCTTGCCAGCGCAGCGGGCGGCAGGGTCGTGCCCCTGATGGATGTCGATGCGATCGAAGCCGCGCTGGATCTGCCGTTCGACGAGGGCCTGAAACGTGAACGGGAGATCAGCGACGCATCACTCGAGACTGTCGAGTCGCGCGCCATGCGCCGGTTGTTCTTTGCGGAGCGACAGACCTCCCGCATACCCGGCGTCGATCCGGAACTCGCGGGCGATATCGAGAGCGGGGCGATCGTCGGCGCCGGCACGATGGGCCGCGGCATCGCCATGGCGTTCGCGAACAGCGGCATCCCGTCGATATTGCTGGACGTCGATTCGGCGGCCGTCGACAAGGGCCTCGCCGCGATCCGTGCCGAGTACGAGAAGCGGGTTCGGCGCGGGCGGATGACCGCCGAAGCGGCGGAGGCCTGCATCGCCCTGGTAAGTGGATCCGCGGATATCGCCGACGTCGCCGAGGCGGACGTCGTAATCGAAGCTGTATTCGAGAGCATGCAACTCAAGAAGCAGATCTTCGAGCGCTTGGACACGCACTGCAAGGCGGGTGCGATTCTCGCCAGCAATACCTCGACGCTCGACATCGACGAGATTGCCTCGGCGACGCGCCGCCCGGCAGACGTCGTCGGCCTGCACTTCTTCAGCCCGGCGCAGGTGATGCGGCTGCTCGAGGTTGTGCGCTCGTCGCAGACCTCGGACGCCGTCCTCGCCACGGCCATGAAACTCTCCGGCCGGCTCAAAAAGATCGGTGTCCTGTCCGGCAATGCGTACGGCTTCATCGGGAACAGGATGATGGATCCTTACGGACGCGAAGTGGAGCATATGTTGCTCGAAGGCGCGACCCCGGAACAGATCGATTCGGCACTGGAGCGTTTCGGAATGGCCATGGGGCTGCTGGCCGTATTCGACATGGCGGGCGTCGACGTCGGCGTCCGCGTTCGGGAAGCGCATGTGGACAAGTTGCCAGACGATCCGGGCTTCTACCGCGCATCCGCGTTGCTCGTGGAGAACGGCATGCTCGGTCAGAAATCCGGTGCAGGCTATTACCGATACGAAGCAGGCTCTCGGGAACGCCACGAGAATCCCGAGGCGCTCGCGTTGTTCGAACGCGAGTCGAAGCGCCTCGGGCTGACACGGCGCGCGATCGACGACGAAGAGATCGTATCGCGCTGCATTTGCGCATTGATCAACGAGGGCGCGCACGTCCTCGAAGAAGGCATCGCCTTGCGGGCCGCAGATATCGACGTCGTCTATACGGCTGGCTACGGATTCCCGCGGCATCGCGGCGGGCCGATGTTCCATGCCGACACGCTCGGGTTGGCGAATGTCGTCACGCGCATCCGGGAGTTTGCCGATATCCTCGATGCACGCTACTGGGA
>JBAUVS010000629.1:0-2026 GCA_049583345.1 Woeseiaceae bacterium | reverse complement strand
TTCCCGGACTGTCGTAGCCGAGGTCGACTCGCCAGTTGTAGGGCGGCGTGTTCATGAGGCGCTCGCCATTGCCAGAACGCGGGTTTGCCGTTTCGAAGGCGGGTATCACGTCGGTAAATTCCGATTTGTTGACGTTGCCTATCAGCGACAAGACCAGGCCTTCCACTGGCGTCACCCAGGTCATGTCGATGTCGATACCCCGAGTCTTGGCATCTCCGAGATTGGCGAAAGCCGCCAAGCCGATAGAGGTGCCGAATGCGCTTTGCAGGTTGGTGTATTTGATAGTGTAGATACTCGTGGCGAGTCCGAGCTTGCCGCCTGCCGTGGTCGTCTTGATTCCGAGCTCGATATTGCGGAGCTTATCGGGCGTCAGAGCGATATCGCTGGGCACGCCGTCGTTCACGACGGCATCCGCCTGAGCCTGTGACTGCAAGATGCCGCTGCGGAAACCCGTACCTGCATTGAAGAACAGCATCGTGCCGTCCGAAATGTGGTAGGCCAGATTCGCGCGCCATGTCCATGCGGTCGGATGCGACTTGCTTTCTGCCGGTACGCCGTTCGAGACGGAATCGGAACTCCGTTGGTCTCCGAAGTATCGCAGGCCGACGAGAGGAACCAGCTTGCCCCCCATCAGATCGTAGCTCACCTCGGAGAATATTGACGCATTCTTGGTTTTGGTAATCGTAGACCCTTCCAGGTTGAGGGTCGGGAAGCTGATACTGAAGTTGTAGAATCCAGTCGCTTCCTGGTAGAAGGTGCCGGCCACCCAATGGAAGGGCCCGGTTGTAGCCGAACTCAGGCGCAACTCATTCACGAAGCTGTGTGCCTTACCACCGTTGATAAGGATTCCGGTACCCAACGGAGGGCCGAGTCCCAATCCGACGCCGAATCCGCCGGGCATGGTCTCCTGGTAGGCGGTGGCATTCGTCAAGACAAAACGATCGGCAGTGTATACGATCGTATTGGAGAAATAGTTTGCGCCGCGTTTGTCGTATCCCTGGTAAGTGCCCTGATTGGCGGCGTACGGCGGATCCAGGGAATCCATGACCTGAAGATAGTCCTGGTTCACCTTGAATTGCCATGCCCGCATACGCAGCGACAGGCGATCGGTAGGCACCCACAATAGTACGGCCTGCGCATCGGAACTGCGTATCTCATTTGCATCCGTCTTATAGGGCGTGCCCGTAGGTGCTCCGGTGTATATGTCGTTGTAGCCGGCCTGGCGTTCATAACTACCGCTGAGCCGCAGACCGAGCTTGTCCGTCACCAACGGCATCGACACGGCGGCCGACAATTTGAGGTTGGGATCTCCGGCCTCCTTGTTCTTCGAGGTATCGGCCTCGCCGGCAAAAGTGTATCGAGTGAGGTCCGGGCTCTTGGTGTGGAAGATGATCGCGCCGCCCATCGAACCCTGACCGTACAATGTACCCTGTGGTCCACGCAGCACTTCGATTCGATCAATGTCGAAATATTTGAGTGGTGGTGCAGCCTGGAAGTTGGGTACTCCGTACGGAGTATCGTCAAGGTAATAACCGATCATCCCGTCCCCGATCGGACCACCGGCACCGGAGCCACGAAAAGAGTAGACCTTGTAACCGGCGCCGATCTCGCTGACCTCGGATGCGCCGGGGATCATCTGAATCAGGTCCTTGGTCTCATACACGCCGCGATCCATGAGCGTGTCAGCGGAGAAGGCCTGGATAGCCATCGGAACCTTGTCGAGCGCCAGTTCGCCGGCCTTTGTCGCGGTTACTATGATCTCCTCGATGTACTGGTCATTCGGGACGCTGCTTGCAGTTGATTGTGCCGCGGCGGGCGTGACAATCGATGCCAATGTGATTGCTGCCGCGGTGCCGATACCGAATGCGAACCTGTCAGTAACGCTGCTCATAAATCCCCCTTTTTTTGGCTGTACCATCTGGCCGATCTGCGACTGCGCATCCGGGGTTTTCGGGAATCGGCCGCAAAAACGAGACCAACTCGAGACCTGTCGTTTTCAGTGCACAATCGTTTGTTCAATGATGTT
>JBAUVS010000628.1:0-2316 GCA_049583345.1 Woeseiaceae bacterium | reverse complement strand
CCGACTCGCTGTCCGGCCGGCTGATCACGGCGATGCTGATCGTGGTCGGGATCACCGTCGCCGTCCTGGCGCTGCTGATCATGCGCGAGCGACGCGAGATGGCATTCTGGGGGAGTGACAGTAGCGGCATTATCGAGTTGATGGCGCAGACCAGCGAGGACCTGGCCGGCCTCGGCCGGTCCGAACGCATGGCTCGTCTCGGCGTGCTTCGCCGCGAGCCGTTGTCCACCCATGAAGACGAGGAGCGCCCGTCGCGGCGCCCGCCGCGCTGGGACGACAGCGCCGCGGCGAGCGCCTACGAGAAGCGCCTGCAACGCGAACTCGGGGACGCCTACACGATCAACGTGCGTCCCGCGCACCACAGCGACCGTAACGTCGTGCGCATCGGCACGGGGCGCTACCCCGGCCCCGCCGCGCATTTCCCGCCGCCTTCCGGTGCTGCGGATGGCGAACTCCGGCCCCACGGGCCCGGCCTGCGCCACGAACTCGATGTCTCCGTGCGGCTCCCCGGCGGCGATACGGTGGTCTACCGGGTTCCCGCGCCCCGCTCCGGCCCGCCCCTGCCGCCGATGATATTCATCCAGCTGGCGGTCCTTACGCTCGTACTCGCTGTAGCGCTGTTCGTCATGGCGCGCACGATCGCGCGTCCGTTGTCGGCGCTCGCCGGCGCTGCCGAAGCCATGGGTCGCGGCGAAACACCGCCGCCCTTGCCCGAGACCGGTGCACGGGAACTGCGTGAGGCGACGCATGCCTTCAACACGATGCACGAGCGCCTGCAGCGCTATCTCAACAGCCGCACGCGCCTGCTCGCCGCCATGTCGCACGACCTGCGCACACCGCTGACGCGCCTGCGCCTGCGCTCGGAGCGCCTCGCCGACCCGGAGCTCCGCGAGCGCTTCAATGCCGACGTCGACGAGATGAACGGCATGCTGAAAGCCGCGCTCGACCTGTTCCGCGGCATGAACGGCGACGAGCCTGCGAGTCCCGTCGACGTCATGCGATTCCTCTCGACCCTGCGCGACGAATTCGCCGAACTCGGTGCATCCGTCACCGTGCAAGGTGCCGCGACCGGGCCGATCGAGGTCCGCCCCAACGCACTCAAGCGCTGCCTGACCAACCTGATATCGAATGCCGTAAAGTTTGGCGGCCATGTCGACGTTCAGGTCACGGATGGCGACGAGCTCACGATCCGCGTGCTCGACGAGGGCCCGGGCATTCCGGAGGCGTCGCTCGAGCGGGTCTTCGAACCCTTCTTCCGGCTCGAGAGCTCGCGCAATCCGGCGACCGGCGGTACGGGCCTCGGACTCAGTATCGCCCGGGACATCGCGCAGGCGCACGGCGGCTCGCTGCAACTGCGCAACCGGACGCCGAAAGGCCTCGAAGCCGTGCTCACGCTGCCGCGCACCGGACCGGCTCGGACTCAGCAATCACCGCGCTGAACCCGACCGGCGCTGTAACAATTCGTCACAATTGCTTACGTCACGCAACGCGTCCGCTGCGTACAGTGCTCCTCACACTCACCGAATGGAGATCACCGCGATGAAGAAACTGGCTACGGGACTGATCACCGCCCTCCTGTTCGTCGGCGCACTCGCCGCCGCACAGCCACACAGGCCGCCCTTCATGGACATCGACAAGCTGGCGGTGTTGCTGGACCTCAACGACTCCCAGAAGAGCGAAGTGGATCGCGTCCTCACGGAACAACGCGACGCGTTCAAGGCGAAGCACGACGAAGTCCGGGCGTCCGGCGAGCGGCCGTCGTACGAGGAGATGCAGGCGCATCACCAGCAGATGGTCGACGACATGGTCGCCAAGCTGCAGAACACGCTGTCGCCGAAGCAGATCGAGAAATTCAAGATCCTGATGGAACCCCCGCCGATGCGAGGCGGTCCGCATCACGGCATGCCGCGCGATGACAGCGGCGAGGCGCAGAAATAGCAGCCGCGAAGGACGGATGACCGGGCACACGACCCGGGCCGGCGCTACGGCATCGCTGGCCCGGATCGGTGCCTCAGCGTGAATCCAGCATCTTCGTGATGAGCGCAGCCTTGAGAGGGTCGGCGTGGAAACTGTCCGACACCATCAGATAGCCCTTTACCCGATCGGCTTCGATGAGATACACCGTGACGTCGTCACCCGGGTCCGTCCCGAGATCGAAAGCGGCGGACGAAACAATATGCGGGTTGGCCTTGGCCATCTCCGCCAGGGACTTTTCACTGGCGCCGAAATCGTGCGTGTACCCGCGCTCGGCGGCTTCTTCCTGGAATTGTGCGAGATCTCTGATCATTTCGGGCTCATGGTACCAAAGTTGTAAAA
>JBAUVS010000627.1:0-1875 GCA_049583345.1 Woeseiaceae bacterium | reverse complement strand
GGGCGCTGGATCCAGCGCCTCACCAGGCGCGAGCCCATCGGGCTCCGGCAGCGGTCCATGATCGCGGCCAGCGTGCGGTCGTCGTTGCCGCTCAGCGAATGCTCGAGTTCCAGGTTGCGGCGCGTGGGCGCGTCGAGGATCACGGTGTCGTCGCGCCGTTCGACGGTGAGCGAGGTCAGATGCGGCAGGCTCGCCTTCTGCGTGTCGGTCACGTATTGCAGCAGGGCGCCGGCCGCCGCGACGCCACGCGGGAATGCCGCGCAACCGAAGCCGGCCAGGTCCTGCGTGCCGAACTGCCGGCACAGCAGGCGAGTCGCACTGTCCAGGTCGAAGTGCCAGCTCGGACGGCGCGTGACGCGAGCCTGCCTCTGCAGACGATCCGCATGGGGCAGGTCCTCGTCGACCAGCAGTTCGGCGGGCCGCAGGCGGTCGATCTCGCCGTCGAGCGCGTCGGTATCGGTCACCTCCGTGAGCCGGAAGCGGCCGCCCGCGAGATCCAGCCAGGCGATGCCGATCGCCTCGCGGTCGGCGAACACGCAGGCGACCAGGTTGTCCCGCGACGCCGACAGCAGCGCCTCGTCGGTGAGCGTGCCCGGCGTGACGATCCGCGTGACCTTGCGCTCGACGGGTCCCTTGCTGGTCGCGGGGTCGCCGATCTGTTCGCAGATGGCCACGGACTCGCCCTTGCGCACGAGCTTGGCGAGGTAGCCCTCGACGGCGTGATACGGCACGCCGGCCATCGGGATCGGGTCCCCCGCCGACTTGCCGCGCGAGGTGAGGGTAATGTCCAGCAGCGCCGCGGCGCGCTTCGCGTCGTCGTAGAACAGCTCGTAGAAGTCGCCCATCCGGTAGAAGACCAGCATGTCCGGGTGCTCGGCCTTGACGGCGAGGTACTGCCGCATCATCGGCGTGTGGACGGAGGAGACTTCGGCTTTCATTCGTGCATTATGATGAGCGGATGAAGATATTGCATGTCGAGACCGGGCGCCATCTGTATGGCGGGCCGCAACAGGTCGTCTACCTGCTCGGCGCGCTGCTCGCGCGCGGCCACGACTGCACGCTCGTCTGTCCGCCGGGGTCCGGCGTGGATGCGGCCGCGCGGCTCGCCGGCATCCCCGTCCGCAACCTCTACTGCGCGGGCGATCTCGACCTGCCGTTCGCCTACCGGCTCGTGCAGTTCCTGAAGGCGTCGGCGCCGGACCTCGTGCACTGCCACAGCCGGCGCGGCGCCGACGTCCTCGGCGGCTTCGCCGCGCAGTTCGCGGACGTCCCGGCCGTGGTCTCGCGGCGGGTCGACAACACGGAGATGCGGGTCATGGCGGCGCTGCGCTACCGGCCCTTCGTGAAGATCGTCGCGATCTCCGAGGCGATCGCCGCCGTGCTGCGCGAGCACGGTATCGACGAGTCCCGTATCGAAGTCATCCGCAGCGCCGTCGACACCGGGCGCTACGCGTCGGCGCCGGATCGCGAGGCGTTCCGCAAGGAGTTCGGTATCGAGCCGGGGACGACGGTCATTGCGGCGGCGGGGCAGCTCATTCCGCGCAAGGGCCATCGGTACCTGTTGCAGGCCGTCGCCGAGCTGCTGCCGCGGCACCCGGATCTGCGACTGATCGTGTTCGGCGAGGGCTACCTCGCGAACCAGGTCCGTGGCCAGGCCGCCGCGCTCGGACTCGGCGACGTCGCGCAGTTCGCGGGCTTCCGCGACGATCTCGACGATTACCTGCCCTGCTTCGATGTCTTCGTGCACCCGGCGCTGGCCGAGGGCCTCGGCGTCGCCGCCCTGAAGGCCTCCGCCGCAGGATTGCCCGTCGTCGCCTTCGATGCCGGCGGACTGCGCGAGGCCGTCGTCGACGGCGAAACCGGTCTGCTGGTGCC
>JBAUVS010000626.1:0-3590 GCA_049583345.1 Woeseiaceae bacterium | reverse complement strand
GTGAGGCGCATCGTCTCGAGCGCCGCGTGGGCAATCTGGCGATCCCGCGCCGATTCCCACCGCATGAGCCCGATGTGCGGATGGCGGCCCGTCAGCGCGGTGTCGAGCACGGTCGCGGGAAACACGTCGTCGGTCGTCTGCGGCAGGAACGCGAGCTGTTGCGCGGTCCGCCGCCGGGAGGCAAGGATGCCCGCGCCACCGAGTGTCACGCGGCCGCCCGCCGCCGGTCGCAAGCCGGCCAGCGTCAGCAGCGTCAGTGTCTTGCCGCTGCCGTTGCGCCCGAGGACGGCAACGACTTCGCCGGGCGTGAGTTCGAGGTCGAGTTCGTCGACCAGCCGGCGGCCCGGCACGCTCACGGTGAGACCGGTGCAATCCAGGATCGGCGTCGGTTTCGCCCGCATGCCGGTTCAGTCCGTGAGCCTGATCTCGTGCGCCGTGAGCGGGCCGATCACGGCGTACCTGAGGCTCGTCGGGACGACCGCCTCGTCGGCGGTCAGTGCGATGCGGCCGCCCATGATCTCCGCCAGCCGTTGCGGATAGAGCGGTTTCCGATCGGGTTCGCCGAGCCCGTCCGGCACGCTGGGCTGACCGTCGGACGGATCGTATTTGTCCGTCGCGCCGAGCGTGTGCAGGAATTCGTGCGCGATGATGACGTTGTTGGCGCCCCGGTGGCTGCGACCGGCGCGTGCATTGACGACGCCGACCATGCCCTTCTGCAGGCCCACGGAGTTTTCGAGCAGGAATCCTTGCTGCGGGCGATGATAGCGGACGAACATGCGCACGTCGGGTTCGATTTCGTCCTGTTCGCCGGCCACGTGTGACGCCCACCAGCGCATCCTCAGGGACCAGATCATGACGTCGAGCATGTTGGGTTCGGGATCGACGGCGGGTGGCTGCTCTTCGACGGTACGGCCGAGTTCGACGCGCAACGGGCGGTCCACGGTCTTACCGTAGCGGCTGGCCTCGCGCGCGACGAAGTCCTCGATCGGCGCGAAGTCCTCCGTCGTCAGCGAGGCGATGTACTTGGCACTCTCGTCGCTGCCGTCGGCGTTGATCGGGTATATCTTGATCCAGAGGCTGTTGTTCCAGTCCGTGCTGCGACTCTTCGTCAGCCACGCGCCGGCGGCCACGAACAACAGGATGAACAGCAGGATGGCGATGCGGACGGCTCTGAACAACGGACGACAGGTCCTAGAGCTCGGGTGCGCGTCGCGCGCCGGTCGCCTGTTCGAACGCGTAGGCCAGCTCGATCAGCTCCTTGTCGGACCAGGCAGCGCCGATGAACGAGAGGCCGATTGGCAGCCCGGACACGAAACCCGCGGGGACGGTGATGCTCGGGTAACCCGACACTGCGGCATACGAGGAGCTGCCGATCGAGAAGCTGTCGCCGTTCACGTGATCCGTCATCCAGGCCGGGCCGTTGCTCACGACGATGAGCGCGTCGAGCCGGTTGTCGGCGAGCGCCGTGTCGAGGGCCTTGCGGGCGATGCCGCGGCTCTGCTCGAGCGCATCGAGGTATTCGGTGTCGGTCAGCGGGCCCTTGTCGAGTGCCTGCAGCATGTATTCCTGCCCGAAGAAGGGCATGACCTCGTCCGCATGCGACTTGTTGAAGTCGACGATCCCGGCGAGCGTGCGTATCGGCGCCTTCGATTTTTCGAGGTAGGCATCGAGGTCCGTCTTGAATTCGTACAACAACACGACGTCCTCCGCCTGGCCCATGCCTTTGGTGTCGAGGTTGATCGGATCGACGATCTCGGCGCCGCCGTCCTCCAGGGCCTTGATGCTCGAGGCCAGGATCGCCTCCACCTCCGGGTTGCTGCCGGCCCCGTAGTAGGAGCGGATGACGCCGATCCGGCGGCCGGCGAGCGCATCGGCCGCGAGGTTCGCGGTGTAGTCGGCGACTGCCCTGGTCCGTGCGTCGGCGGTCGCGCGGTCTTCCGGGTCGGCCCCCGCCATGGCGCCGAGCAGTATCGCCGCGTCGCGCACCGATCGCGCCATCGGGCCGGCCGTGTCCTGGCTGTGCGCGATCGGGATGATGCCGCTGCGGCTGATCATTCCGAGCGTCGGCTTGATGCCGACGATGCCGTTGACGCCGGAGGGGCAAATGACCGAGCCGTCCGTCTCCGTGCCGACGGCGACGACGGTGAGGTTCGCGGCGACCGCGACGGCGGAGCCGCTCGACGAACCACAGGGATTGCGCGCGGTGTCGTAAGGATTCTTCGTCTGGCCGCCGAGGCTGCTCCAGCCGCTCGTCGAATGCGTCGACCGGAAGTTCGCCCATTCACTCAGGTTGGTCTTGCCGAGGATTACCGCGCCGGCATCGCGCAATCGGGCGACCAGGAACGCGTCGCGCGGTGCGACATGGTCCGCGAGCGCGAGCGACCCGGCGGTGGTGTGCATGTGATCGGCCGTGTCGATGTTCGCCTTGAGCAGCACCGGGATGCCGTGCAGCGGGCCGCGCGGACCCTTTTCCCGCCACTCCGCATCCAGGGCCCGGGCAATTTCGCGGGCATCGGGATTGAGCTCGATCACGGAGTCCAGTTGCGGGCCTTGCCGGTCGATCGCGGCGATCCTGTCCAGATACCAATTGACGAGCTGCTCCGACGTCAGTTCGCCACGCGCGATTCGATCGTGCAGTTCGGGGATCGTCGCCTCGGAATAATCCGGCGCCGGACTGCCGCAGGCGGCGAGCAGGAGGCTCAAGACCGTGAGCATGGCCAGTCGCTTCGCCGGTCGCACTGAGGGCTGCAAAGTCACCGTGTCACAATTCCGGGGCCGGATCGTAGCCGCATGGTACCGCGAGTCGAGCGGACGCAGCCAAAGAAAAAGCCCCGCGGCGTGAGCGGCGGGGCCAATTTCTCTTTCTTTTTATCAAAAGAGGTAACTGCGAATTCGGTCGGCGGATACAGAACTTTTTTATTGTTGTTGGATCTGGATCTTATTGTTTTTGTAGTTGTTATTCTTCTGGCGTCTAAATCCCGTATGTATCCTATTTGCCGTACCGGCCGCAGCTACACTTCGCTTGGGCAGAATATAAAAAGCAAGACCTGTGCCAAGTGGGCAAATCGAGCCCGGAATTCAGTCTGTTAGCGACCGGTACAGGTTTGGCCGTTGACGGTGTTTCGCTCGCTTGTAAAGAAATTCGACGAAATTGCTGCGCTGCACATGACCCGATTCCCAAACAAGCCGGTCCAAACGGCTGAAAACCGGATGTTTTTGTGGGGGTTCCGTGAGGCCGGGCGGCCCGCAGCCCGTCGCCGACTCAATGCATTATGTAAAATATTCTGCTTGTGTGACATCCGGCCCGCCGCCGTAATTGAACTGTTAAATTATTCGACATTCCCTGCTGCCTTTGCGCGCTCGATCAGGCCAATGGCACTGAAGAAGCGGCCGTTGCGAACGACCCCGACGACCCTGGCCGCATCGTCGACGTCGGCCAGCGGATCGCCGTCGACTGTCACCAGGTCGGCGCACGCTCCGGGGGCAATCCGGCCGAGCTTCGCGGCGACGCCGAGTGCGGCCGCCGCGTTCTTGCCTGCCGCTTCGAGTGCCGCCGCCGGATCCGATCCGGCGGCGACCATGGCCCGCAG
>JBAUVS010000625.1:0-2170 GCA_049583345.1 Woeseiaceae bacterium | reverse complement strand
GTGCCGCGGCGCCGCCTTCGCGACGGCCTCGCCGAGCGCGCGTATGTGCTCCGGCGTCGTGCCGCAGCAACCGCCGACGAGATTGAGGAATCCCGAGCGGGCGAACTCGCCGACCACCTCCGCCATGGACTCCGGCGTCTCGTCGTATTCGCCGAACTCGTTCGGCAGCCCGGCATTCGGATGGGCGGAAACGCGCGTGTCGGCGACCCGGGAGAGTTCTTCGACGTAGGGCCGGAGTTCCTTCGCACCGAGCGCGCAGTTGAGGCCGACCATGAACGGATCGGCATGCCGCACCGAGTTCCAGAACGCTTCGGTCGTCTGCCCCGACAGCGTACGGCCCGAGGCATCCGTGATCGTGCCGGAGATCATTACCGGCAGGCTCACACCGCTCGCCTCGAAACTGCGGCGGACCGCAAAGATCGCGGCCTTGGCGTTCAGCGTGTCGAAGATCGTCTCGATCATCAGGAAATCGACGCCGCCTTCGATCAGCGCCTGCGCTGCCGCCTGGTACGTCGTGACGAGATCCGCGAAGCGGATGTTACGGAAGCCGGGATCGTTGACGTCCGGCGAGATCGAGGCGGTGCGGTTGGTCGGGCCGAGCACGCCCGCAACGTAGCGGGGCTCGCCGATCTTCGCGGCTTGCGCGTCCGCACAGTCCCGCGCGAGCCGCGCCGCTGCCAGGTTCAGTTCCGGTACCAGCGCGGCCATGCCGTAGTCGTTCATCGACGGCGCATTGGAATTGAACGTGTTGGTCTCGATGATATCCGCGCCGGCATCGAGGAATCCGCGATGGATACCGCGGATGACCTCGGGCTGCGTGATCGTCAGCAGGTCGTTGTTGCCCTTGAGGTCGCGCTCCCAGTCGCGGAAGCGCTCGCCGCGATAGTCGCTCTCGTGCAGGCCGTGGCCCTGGATCATCGTGCCCATCGCGCCGTCGAGCAGCAGGATGCGGGATTCGAGCGCGCGAACGAGCGCGGCGATGCGTTCCCTGCGTTCCATCGTCCCGCCTCAGGCCGCTCGCCGCTTCGGCCGCACGCCGAGCGCATGACAGATCGCGAAAGTGAGCTCGGAACGGTTGAGCGTGTAGAAATGGAAGTTGTCGACGCCTTCGGCCTGCAGCGTGCGGACCTGTTCGATGGCGACGCTCGCCGCGATCATCTGGCGCGTCTCGAGGTCGTCGTCGAGGCCGTCGAAGCGCTCGACCAGCCACGCCGGCACGCTCGCGCCGCAACGGGACGCGAACCGCTGCAGCTGCGGGAAACGCGTGATCGGCAGGATGCCGGGCACGATCGGGGCATGTATGCCGGCCGCCGCCGCCAGGTCACGGAAGCGCAGGAAGCGACTCACGTCGAAGAAGAACTGCGTGATCGCACGCGATGCGCCTGCATCGAGCTTGCGCTTCAGGTTGTCGAGGTCGAACAGCGGGTTCGGCGCCTCGGGATGCACTTCCGGGTAGGCGGCGACGGAGATGTCGAAATCGGCGACGCGCTTCAACCCGGCGACGAGGTCGGCGGCATAACCGTAGCCGTCTTTCGCCGGCAGGTAGGGCCCGCGGCCCTGCACCGGGTCGCCGCGCAGCGCGACCAGGTGCCGCACGCCCATGTCCCAGTACTGGCGCGCGATCTCGTCGATCTCGCCGCGCGTCGCGTCGATGCAGGTCAGGTGCGGAGCGGGCGTCAGCTGCGTCTCGGACAGGATTCGTTCGACGACCGCGTGCGTGCGCTCGCGCGTCGAGCCGTCGGCGCCGTAAGTCACGGACACGAAGCGGGGCCCGAGCGGCGCGAGCCGCTGAATCGAGGCCCACAGCGTCGCCTCCATCTCTTCGGAGTGCGGCGGGAAAAATTCCAGCGAAACGGCAACGTCGTTATGACGGGTCTCGGTCATGATCGGATGTCCTCAGGCAGCGGCCGGCCGGCTCTCGGCCTGCGTGGCGACTGCCAGCAACCAGCGGGGATCCCGCCGCGGGATGAGCCGCGGCGCCGCCATGCGCACGCCCGTGCTCCGGCACCAGTCGGCGAACTGCGATTCGACGCGGCCCGCCTCCTCGCCGTGGACCGCGGCGAGGATGATCAGGCGGCCGTTGCTCCGCAGCAGGCGGCACGCTTCGCGAAGCGCGTCGACCGGGCGCTCTGCCGTTCCGAGCACGTCGTCGAGCACGACCGTGTCGAAC
>JBAUVS010000624.1:0-15094 GCA_049583345.1 Woeseiaceae bacterium | reverse complement strand
GCGTGAGCCGGTGGCGCAACGGCGCAGTCCGCCGGCCGCCACGCCGAGCTACCGCGGCTCGCGGCAGACGCCGCAGGTTCGGCAGTCGTTCGTCGCGCCGTCCACGAGCAACCGGTCGACGTACGTTCCGCAGGCGCATATTCGATCGTCATCCGTGCCGACGACGAACAGCCGACCGGCGTACGTTCCGCAGACACGCACCCGGTCGTCGTTTGCACCGTCGACGTCCGGGCGCTCAGTGGCCCGTTCGATCCCGTCCCGCCAGCCGCAAGTCCGCCAGGCGCCGCGGCCGTCGCAGGCAGGATCGGGCGCACACCGGCAGTCGGCGCCGTCGCAGGCGTCGCATTCGGCAAGCTCCCGGAACAACTCGCATACCGGAGGTTCGCGCAGGTCCAACCGCCGGTAACCCGCCCGGCGGCGGGACGCGTCACTCGGCGTCGTCCCCCGGGTCCGCGTCGTCAGCCGGTTTGCCGGCATATCTCTCCGAGGAGAGCTCCCACGCGATGTAGACGATGCATGCCCCGGTGAAGAGCCCCAGGCAGACGAGGATCCATGGCAGCGCGTCGCGCATGGGCCCGATGGTAACACCGCGGGAACGGGCTATTCCTCCTTGCCACGGTCTCCCCGCGGCAACCTGCCGGACTTGCGCAGCGCCTCGCGCAGAACGAACTCGATCTGCGCATTGAGACTGCGCAGATCGTCGTTCGCCCAGCGCTGCATCGCGGTCAGCGTCTTTTCGTCGATGCGCAGCGCGAATGCCTTGCGTGCTGCCATGCTGTGACGTCCCGGCTGGGCTCAGCCATAGAGGGTTCCGGCATTGATGACCGGCATCGTCGCTTCCTCGCCGCAGAGCACGACAAGCAGGTTGCTGACCATGGCGGCCTTGCGCTCTTCGTCGAGCTCGACGACGTTTTTCCTGGACAATTCCGCCAGCGCCATCTCGACCATGCTGACGGCGCCCGCGACGATCTGTGTACGCGCCGCGATCACGGCCGATGCCTGCTGCCGGCGCAGCATCGCGTTGGCAATTTCCGACGCATAGGCGAGATGGCTGATGCGGGCCTCGACGACGGTGACGCCCGCCTGTTCCAGCCGGTCCTGGATCTCGTCGCGCAAGGCATCGGCGATCTCGACCGGATTGCTGCGCAGCGCCAGTCCCTCCCCCTCGTGGGGTTCGTAGGGATAAGTCGTCGTCAGATTCCGCAGCGCCGATTCGCTCTGGATCTTGACGAACTCCTCGTAGTCGTCGACGACGAACAACGCTTCGGCGGTGTCGAAGACCTTCCACACCACGACCGCCGCGATCTCGATGGGGCTGCCGTTGGAATCGTTGACCTTGAGTCGCCCGCTCTCGAAGTTGCGGACGCGGGTCGAGACGGCCGTCTTCGAATAGAACGGATTGGCCCACTTCAGCCCGGGTTCGTGCACCGTGCCGACGTACTTGCCGAACAGCTGCAGAACCTTGGCTTCGTTCGGGTGCACCATGAAAAAGCCGGCCCAGCAGATCGCCACCAGCACCGTGGCCAGCGCCGCGGCAATGATGCCGCCGATCGATATGGCCACCGCGGCGCGGTAGATCGCGTACGCAAAGCCCAGCTGGGCCACCGCCAGCACCACGAGCATCAGATAACCCGACGGCGCCTTCCTGACCTGTTCGCGGATCATCGCCTTCTCCTTGCCACCAAATATGATATGATTATGATATCATTCTGATAGCACGTCAAGAAGCCCGCCGCAACGGGAGCGCTCGCGTCAGACTTTCAGGCGCCCGAGCACGATGGCCAGCAGGGTGAACGCAATGAGCGCCACGGCTGCGACACCGAAGAACATGCAGATGATGAAGATCGTCTGTTGAGACATCGCGGGCCTCCGCCCTGGATCCGGTTCGTGGATTCTACCCCCGAGCCGTCGCCGGTCTCGACCCGTGCGCCGGCCGGGATTCAGGATTCGGGGTCCTGCTCCCGTAAGTAGCGCCGGCGCAGCACGGCATGGCGTTTCGGCGGGTATTCCTCGACGATGGTCTTGCGCAGTTCGTTGCGTGCGACCAGCAACCGGTCGTCTGCATGCTCGCAGGCAAGCCGGGCATCTTCCACGGCTTCGGATGCCTCCTCGAGCCGCCTCGGCCTCACCGAGGCGGCGCGGGCCTGCAGCTTTTGCAGGTGGGACGCTGCCTTCGCAAGCGACCTCGCGGCGGCTTTGGCCCTGCGTTCGCCGGCCTGCAGACGCGCGACAGCGGCACCGAGCCGGGCCTGCACCGAGTGCCGGTACAGGTGGTATACGACGAACAGGCACACCACCCCGGCGAGCGACGCCGCCAGCAGGAGGGCCCAGTTCCGGACTGCAAAATCCCCGTCCATGGCAGCGACGGTAGCGCGGCCGCAAGCCCCTGTCTGCGCGCTATTGCTCCGTTTCGGCCGGCGGGAACGGCGCCCCGAACGGGAACGGCTTTTGCTCGGTGTTGAAGGTCAGGTAGCGCGCGATCTGATACGTATAAGCCGCGAGCCGTTGACCCACCTGCTTGAGTTCCTCATTGACCTTGCCCGTGAACAGCAGCCACAGGAATCCCAGCGCGACGACCACGCTGCCGACGAGGATCGCCAGCCAGATCAGCACGCAATAAACGAGCATGTATCCCAGCCGCAACCAGGTCGACGGCGATTTGAGGTTGTCCTCCATCGTCGGACGCTTGTCGTCGTCCTCGGGTTCCACCTGATCGACTGTTGGATTGTTGTCGGTCATCTGCCTCCTCCTCGGCCCGGCGCAAAATTCCGGGCGCGGGCCACAGTGGCATTGTTACAATCTTGGACATGATGAGCCATAGGAAATTTCCGTATTGCGGGCCAGTCCGGAACACGGGCGTCCTGGCGCTCGTGGTCTGTATCGTGGCGGGCTGCGGCGGCCCGGCCGCCGACGCCGGCACCGCGGTCGATCCCGCGATTGAGGCACGGCAGATCGCTACCACGAGCATCATCGTGGATACCCACATCGACGTGCCCTACAAGCTCCGCAAGCAACCGACCGACGTCTCGGTACCGGCGGACGGCTTCGATTTCGATTACCCGCGCGCGATCGCGGGGGGGCTCAATGCGCCGTTCATGTCGATCTATACCGAGGCCGAGCTCGACGCCGAAGGCCGGTCAAGGGCGGTCGCCGACGAGCTGATCGATCGGGTCGAAGGCATGGTCACCTCCGCCCCGGACAAGTTCGCGATCGCGCGCTCGCCGGAGGACGTGCGGCACCAGTTCGGCGACGGCCTGGTCTCTTTGGCCATGGGCATGGAGAACGGCTCGCCCATCGAGGACGATCTCGCCAACCTGCAACACTTCTACGACCGGGGAATTCGCTACATCACGCTGGCGCACAGCAAGTCGAACCTCATCTCCGACTCGTCATACGACGACAACAAGCGCTGGCACGGCCTGAGCGATTTCGGCGTCAAGGTCGTCAGGGAGATGAACCGGCTGGGCATCATGGTCGACGTCAGCCACATCTCCGATGAGGCGTTCTGGGACGTCATGGACGTCTCGGCGGTGCCGGTGATCGCTTCGCACTCCTCCTCGCGGCATTTCACGCCCGGATTCGAGCGCAACATGAGTGACGACATGATCCGCGCGCTCGCCGACAAGGGCGGCGTGATCCAGCTCAATTTCGGCTCGGGTTTCCTGACCGCGAAGGCGAACGACTACGACAAGACCTTCTGGCCGACCACGGATGCTTACGAGAAGAGCCACCCCGACATGGCCCCGGCCGAGCTGGAAAGGGCCGCCCTGCGCGAGTTCGAGGCCGGACACGGTCCCTACCCGTACGCCGACATCGACGACGTGCTGGACCAGGTCGACTACGTCGTCGCTCTGGTCGGCATCGAACACGTGGGTCTTGGTTCGGACTTCGACGGCGTGGGCGACACCCTGCCGGCCGGACTCAAGGACGTGTCCTGTTACCCGAACCTGATCGAAGGCCTCCTGCGCCGCGGCTACGCCGAGGCGGACATTCGCAAGATCCTCGGCGAGAACCTGCTGCGTGTCTGGGGCACCGTGGAGCGCTACGCGGCCGCTCAGGCCGCGAGCACGTCCAGCAGCACGTAGCGCAGGAGCACCTCGTAGCTGCTGCGCCCGAGCTTCATGCCGTCGGGTATCTCGAGGGTGTGGATCGGCGTGTCGTCCGGATCGCAGATCTCCTGGTAGATGTGATCGTCTTCCGTGTACACGCGATACTTGACTTCCCGATGCTCGTCGAACTTGAGCAATACCTGGCTGGGGGTCCAGTCCTGGATCGTCTTTTGCGCCATGATGCCCTCCTCGTTTCGTCGCCACCCCGCGTCGCGCATGCGGTGGCGCGGTGCTTACGCGAAGGGGTTGCAAGCGCTGTGCCAGATTCGCTCCCCGCGACAGCGATGTCCTGAGTCGTTATTTTTCAGACGCTTACGAGGATCGTCTCCGGCCGGCGGCGCATTGGGCGTACGCAGCGCGTCACAATCTGCCCCGCTTTTCAGGGGATTTGCGACAGCCGTTGAACATAAGACCGGGCTACCGGAGCGGCCAGAAGACCGCGATCGCCGGCACCGAGACCGCGATGATCAGGATTTCGAGCGGCAATCCCATGCGCCAGTAATCGCGGAAGCGGTAACCGCCCGGCCCCATGATCAGCGTATTGTTCTTGTGGCCGATGGGCGTCAGGAATGCACAGGACGCTGCCACGGCGACGCCCATCAGGAAGGGATCGGCGTTCACGCCCAGCCTCGAGCTGATCTCGACCGCGATCGGGGCCGCAATGACCGCCGTCGCCGTGTTGTTCATCACGTCGGACAGGGTCATCGTCACCACCACGAGCAGCAGCAACACGACGATGGGCGGCGAGCCGGCCGCCAGGCGGATCATCGCGCCGGCGATGAGCGCCGTCCCTCCCGTGTCCTGTAACGCGGCGCCGATCGGGATCATCGAGCCCAGCAACACGATCACCGGCCATTCGACGGACTCGTACACCTCGCGTGCCGAGACGATGCCGAACAGGATGAACGCGGCCACGACGCAGCCGAGTGCGATCGGCAGATAGACCAGCCCCAGGCTCGCCGCAACGATCGCGGCGACGAACAGGCCCACGGCCAGCCACATCTTGTTGCGCTGGATAACGCGCTGGCCCCGGTCCGCGAGCGGCAGCAAGCCGAGCCGGGCCGTGATATCCGAGAGGCGTTCGTCCGACCCCAGCAGCAGGAGGACGTCGCCGGGCCGGATCACCAGCTTGCGGACGTTCTCCCGGAAGCGCTGGCCCTGGCGGGATACGCCGATCAGCGCGACACGATAGCGATACAGCAGCCGCAGCGATATGGCCGAACGCCCGACGAGGCGCGAGGATTCCGGCACGACCAGCTCGCTCAGCATCAGATCGTCGCCGTCCAGCCGGCCCTCTCCGCGGCCGACGTAGTCGAGTCCCAGCGTCCCGAGCGCTTCCTCCAGGCTATCGGGGCTGGCCTCGATGACGAGCGTGTCGCCCGCCCGGATCTCGGCGGTGCGCGCGAGCCCCGGCAGGCGTTTTCCGGAACGGACCAGGCCGAGGATCTCGATGCCACTCTGTTCGGCGAGTTCATCGAGGTCGCGAACGCGTCGGCCGATGATGCTCGCGCCGTCGGGCACGCGCGCTTCGGCGATGTAGTCCGCCAGGTCGAAGGAATCCTGTGCCACCCCCGCGCCGACGATGTCCCTCGGCAGCAGGCGCCAGCCGATCAGGGCGACGTAGGCCACGCCGACGGCTGCGCAGACGAGGCCGACGGGCGCGAAGTCGAACATCCGGTATGGCGTGCCGAGCGCATCGCCACGGAACTGGCTGACGATGATATTGGGCGGCGTGCCGATCAGCGTGATCATGCCGCCCAGGATCGACGCGAACGACAGGGGCATCAACGACAGCGAGGGGCTGCGACCGCTCTTCTTCGCGGCCTGTAAATCGAGCGGCATCAGCAGGGCGAGCGCTGCGACGTTGTTCATGACGGCGGACAATGCGGCGGCCAGGCCGGCCATGATGCCCACGTGGGCTGCCAGACGACGGCCGGCATCGACGAAGTATCGGGCCAGCACTTCGATGACGCCGGAATTGGACAGCCCGCGGTTGAGGATCAGGACCAGGGCGATAATGATCGTGGCCGGGTGCCCGAAGCCCGAGAATGCGTGGTCCCTCGGCACGAGGCCGGTCAGCAGCGCGACCAGGAGTGCCACGAAGGCCACCAGGTCATAGCGCAAGCGCCCCCAGATCAGGAATACGAAGACCAAGGCCAGCAGTCCGAAGAGCAGGATCTGATCGGTCGTCACGCTGCGGTCCCCGGTCCGGATCGAGTGGGCGACCATAGCAGAACGCGGCCGGCCCGCAACCGGCGGGAACGTTGGCTGTCCCCCTCGAAATCCCGGCAATCGTCCCCATACTGACACTGGTTTGGGCGGGCCGGCGCTGCTATCATCCGCGCCCGAACGCCCGTCCGGCCCGGTAAATGGCGCAAGAATGCACCCCGGGCATGCGCCCGGGAAAGGCACGGCGGCAACGCGTGCCTCCGCTCAAGCTACCTCCGGATCGTCCTCGCCGCCCTCGAGCTGGCGGGGTACGGCGTACGGCAGCTTGTAACGACAGAGATTCGAGACATGACAGACCTCAGCAAGTACCGGAATATCGGGATTTTCGCGCACGTCGACGCGGGCAAGACCACGACGACGGAGCGGATCCTCAAGCTCACCGGAAGGATCCACCGCACCGGCGAAGTTCACGACGGCGAAGCCACGACGGACTTCATGGAGCAGGAGCAGGAGCGCGGGATCACGATCCAGTCGGCGGCGACGAGCTGCGTCTGGGACGGCCACCGCCTCAACATCATCGACACCCCCGGGCACGTGGATTTCACGATCGAGGTCTATCGTTCGCTGAAAGTACTGGACGGCGGCATCGGCGTGTTCTGTGGCTCCGGCGGGGTCGAACCGCAGTCGGAGACCAACTGGCGCTACGCGAACGACTCCGAAGTGGCGCGGGTCATCTTCGTCAACAAGCTCGACCGCATCGGCGCGGACTTCTATCGGGTCGTGCAGCAGGTCAAGGACGTGCTGGCCGCGAACCCGCTGGTGATGGTGCTGCCGGTCGGCGTCGAGGAAAACTTCCGGGGTGTCGTCGATCTGCTGACGCAGAAGGCGTGGATCTGGTCGGCGTCGGGCAATCCCGAGGACTACGAAATTACCGACGTGCCGGAAGACATGCAGGACCTCGTGGCCGAATGGCGCGAGAAGCTCATCGAGACGGCCGTCGAGCAGGATGACGCGATTCTCGAGCAATACCTCGAGGGCAACGAGCCGTCGATCGAGGACCTGAAGCGGTGCATCCGCAAGGGCACGATCAACCTCGACTTCTTCCCGACCTATTGTGGTTCAGCGTTTAAAAACAAAGGGATACAGAACGTTCTTAATGCTGTGGTTGAGTATTTGCCGGACCCGACCCAGGTCCAGCCGCAGCCGGAGATCGATCTCGAAGGCAACGAAACCGGCGGCGTCGCGATTGTCGATCCGGACAAACCGTTGCGTGCGCTGGCGTTCAAGATCATGGACGACCGTTACGGCGCCCTCACCTTCACCCGGATTTACTCGGGCCGTATCAAGAAGGGTGACAGCGTGCTGAATACGTTCACCGGCAAGACCGAACGCATCGGCCGTATCGTCGAGATGCACGCGAACTCGCGCGAGGAGCGGAACTCGGCTCAGGCCGGCGACATCGTCGCCCTGCTGGGCATGAAGAATACGCGCACCGGCCACACGCTGGCGGATGTCAATCATCCGGCGACGCTGGAACCGATGGTGTTCCCGGACCCGGTGATTTCGGTCGCGATCAAGCCGAAGGACAAGGCCGGCACCGAGAAGATGGGCGTCGCCCTGAACAAGATGGTGCAGGAGGACCCGTCGTTCCAGGTCGCCACCGACGAGGATTCGGGCGAGACCCTGATCAAGGGCATGGGTGAGCTGCACCTGGACATCAAGGTGGACATCCTGAAGCGGAGTCACGGCGTCGAGGTCGAGATGGGCAAGCCGCAGGTCGCCTATCGTGAGACGATCACGAAGACGATCGAGGACAGCTACACGCACAAGAAGCAGTCCGGCGGTTCCGGCCAGTACGGCCGCATCGAGTATCGGATCGAGCCGGCCGAGAAGAACGCCGGTTACCAGTTCGAATCACTGGTCACCGGCGGCAACGTGCCCCGGGAATACTGGGGGGCGATCGAGAAGGCGTTCCGCGACAGCATGGCAGCCGGCACGCTGGCCGGTTATCCCCTGCTGGACGTCAAGTTCTCGCTGCTGGACGGCGCCTACCACGCCGTGGACTCGTCGGCGCTCGCCTTCGAGATCGCGACGCGCGCCGCCTACCGGCAATCGATTCCGAAGGCCGGCCCGCAGCTACTCGAGCCGATCATGAAGGTCGATGTGTTCACGCCGGAGGACAACGTCGGCGACGTCATCGGCGACCTGAATCGTCGGCGCGGCATGATCAAGTCACAGGAGAGCGTCCCGACGGGCGTGCGTGTCAAGGCCGACGCGCCGCTGGCGGACATGTTCGGCTACATCGGGCACCTGCGCACGCTGACCTCGGGGCGCGGCCAGTTCTCGATGGAGTTCTCGCACTACGCCCCGTGCCCGGCCAACGTCGCCGAGGCCGTCATCGCCGAGGTACAGGCGCGCAAGGCCAGCTGAAGGCCTCCGGCGGGCGCTTCTCAGCCCGCCGGAACGATGGCGCGGCGCCGGTTCCGGCGCAGTGCGTCGGCACTGAACAGGATGACCGCGGTCCAGATGCAGCTGAAGCAGATCAGGTGCGGGCCGGTCAGCACCTCGCCGTACCAGACGCCCACGCAGAATTGCAGCGTGGGGGCGATGAACTGCATGAAGCCGATCGACGTCAGTGTCAGGCGCCGGGCAGCGAGCGCGAAACACAGCAACGGCACCACCGTCAGCGGGCCGGCGGTCATGAGCAGCGTGTCGATGGCGACGTCGCCGGACCCGAACGTGGCGCTGCCGGTGAGTTCGAGCCATATCAGCCCGGCCAGGGCGAGCGGCGCCAGGATGACGGTCTCGACGAACAGGCCGGGCATGCCGCCGATGACGACCTTCTTGCGGATCACGCCATACACGGTGAAGGAGAATGCGAGCGTCAGCGCAATCGCCGGCAGCTTGCCGCCGCTGAAGGTCAATACGGACACGCCGATCGCCGCGAGGATCACGGCGCCGATCTGCAGCGGCCGCAGCCGTTCGCCGAGGAACAGCACGCCGACGAGCACGTAAGCCAGCGGATTGATGTAATAGCCGAGGCTCGCCTGGAATACCTGGTTCTTCTGCACGGCCACGATGTAGACGAACCAGTTCACCGCGATGAAGAAGGCGGACGTCGCCAGCCAGAACAGCATCCCGCGATGCGTCAGCGCGCGCCGGACCTCGGGCCATTGCTTGCGCAGGTGGATGATCAAGGCGCCGAAAGGGATGGCCCAGACGACCCGGTGCAGCAGCACCTCGAGCGGCGCCACGCTCGCGACGATCTTGAAGTACACCGGCAGCACGCCCCAGATGCTGTAGGCGATCAGGCCGGCGATGACGCCGTCACGGGTATCCTTGGTCTGCGGGTCGGTCATGCCGGGCGGCCAATCGCCGCTGCCTCAGAGCGTTTCCGAGACGTCGCTTGCGGCGTCTCGTCCCATCAGCCAGCTCACGGCCCAGCGCGTCGCGGCGAAGCCGTCGAGCTGCAGCATGTACAGCGCCGGCACCAGGAACAGGGTGATCGCGGTCGCGAACAGGATACCGAAGCCGAGCGAGATGGCCATCGGTATGACGTACTGCGCCTGCACGCTGCGCTCCAGCAGTATCGGCAAGAGGCCGGCCGCCGTCGTCAGCGACGTGAGCATGATCGCGCGGAAACGTTCGGTCCCCGATTCGATCACGGCCTGTTGCAAGGGCACGCCCTCGAGACGTGCCTTGTTGATGAAGTCGACCATGACCAGGCTGTCGTTGACGACGACGCCGGCCAGCGCGATCAGTCCGAACAGCGAGAACATGCTGATGGCCATGCCCATGACGACGTGGCCGATGACCGCGCCGATAAATCCGAACGGAATCACCGACATGATGATCAACGGCTGCGAATACGAGTGCAGCGGTATGGCGATCAGCGCGTAGATCAGGAACAGCGCAGCGATCGCGGCGATCGCCATGTTGCGTTGCAGAGTCTGTTGTTCTTCGCTGGAACCCTCGAGACCGTATTTGACACCCGAGTAGCGCGCCAGCAGCCCCGGGATAAATTCCTCGTTGATTGAACTGATGACCTTGCCCGGTTCGACGACGTTGGGATCGAGGTTCGCCGATACGGTGACCGTCCGCTCGCGGTCCTTGCGCTGGATGACCGTATAGGTGCGGTCGAAGGACACATCGGCGACGGATTCGAACGGTACCTCGGTCCCGTCGGGGGTACGTATGCGCATGTTCTCGAGGTCGGCAATCGAGCGGCGCTCCTCCGGCGGGTAGCGGACCATGACCTTCAGCTCGTCCTTGCCCCGTTGAATACGCTGCGCTTCTTCGCCGTAGAATGCCTGCCGGACCTGGCGACCGAGTGTCGCCATCGTAAGTCCGAGCGCCTCGGCCTGGGGCTTGATCTTCAGGCGGATCTCGCGGCTTCCCGTGTTCGATGAGTTGCGGATGTCGTAAACGCCCTCGTATTCGCCGAGCTTTTTCTCCAGTTCCGCGGCGGCGGACTCGAGCGCGTCGTAGTTGTCGCCGCTGAGCCGGAAGCTGAGTGGCGGGCCGCCGCCAAAATTGTTGCCGTCGGAGAACGTCAGATCCTTGACGCCGGGAATCTCGCCAACCCTGTTCCGCCACATCGCCGAGATGTCTTTTACGTTCATCTCCCGGTCCTCGACCATCGGCAGCTCGACAAAGGCCTCGGCGCCGGTGTCGCTGGTCGTGTAGGTCACCATGTGATTGATCAACGGGTCGCCGTCCGGATGTGCGGCGTTGTACTCCTCGTTCATATCCAGCATGGCCGACTCGATTCGATCGACGGCGGCGTCGCGTACCTCGGGTGGCGTGCCGCTCTCCATCTCCATGGACATCTGCACGAAGTCCCCCGGGACTTCGGGGAACATCACGAACCGGACCAACCCGCCGGAGAAAAGCCCGAACGTGAGGATCAGGCCGCCCGTGAACGCCGCGGCCGTCAGGCCCCGGTTCCGGATAGCCTTCTCGAGCAAGGGCTGGTAACCGTTGTAGATCAAGCGGTGCAGGCCGTGCTGCACATGGCGCTGGATTTTCTGGAAGAACCTCGGGATGCGTTCCCACGCGCCGATCGGACGTTGCGGTCGGAACAGATCGTCCTCGTCTACCGGTTTGATGTTGGCGTGTACGAGGTGCGCCGGCAGGATCAGCTTGGACTCCATGAGCGAAAAGAACAGGCACAGGATGACGACCACCGACATGGCGGCGAAGAACGGCCCGGCGAAGCCGCCGATGAAGAGCATCGGCGCGAATGCGGCGATCGTTGTCAGCACGCCGAACGTCGCGGGCAGCGCCACGCGCTTGGCGCCCTTGACGACGCTGTCGATCGTGTGCCCGTCCTTGCGTATCTGTGTGTAGACGCTCTCGCCGATGATGATCGCATCGTCCACGACGATGCCGAGCACGATGATGAAGCCGAACAGGCTGATCATGTTGATCGTGACCGGCCAGGGGCCATGGGGCATCAGCCACAGGGTGCCGAGAAACGATAGCGGGATCCCCATGATGACCCAGCCCGCCACTTTCATGCGCAGGAACATCGACAACATGATGAACACGAGCACGGCGCCCATGATCATGTTCTTCAGCATCATCGTGAGGCGGCCCTTCAGGTAGTGCGATCGATCGATCCACAGATCCATCTTCACGCCATCGGGCAATTCCTTCGCCTTGCGTTCGGCGTATTCCTTCACCGCCGCGGCAGTCTTCAATTCGTTCTGCTGGCCGGTCGCGAGGACGTTCAGCGTGGCATCCGGCGTGCCGTCGAAGCGGCCGTAACCGGCGTCTTCGACGAAGCCGTCCTTGATCGTGGCGATGTCGCCGAGGGTCAGCCGCGTGCCGTCGGGATAGGTGCGGAGTACCAGCTCGGCGAATTCGTGTCCTGCGTACACCTGGCCTTCGGTTCGCAACCGGATATCGCCGCCTTCAGTGCGGATCGTGCCGCCCGGCATGTCCACGGACGAGTCGCGGATTGCCTGCGAGACCTCGGACATCGTCAGTCCGTATTTGCGCAGCACCTGCTCCGAGACCTCGACGCTGATCTCGTAGGCCGGCTCGCCGTAGAACATCACCTTGCTGATCTCGGGCATGGCGAGGAGTTCGTTCTGTACCTCCTGCGCCCAGATCTTGCGGCCCCGCTGATCCAGGTTGCCGTGGATCGTCACGAAAATTACCGGGATGTCCGGCTCGACCTTATAGATGAGGGGTTTCTCGGTCAGCGCGGGGAACGTCGAGATGGCGTCGATGCGGGTCTTGACCTCGGCCAGGATATCGTCGACGTCGTAGTTGCGGGATACCTCGACCGTGACGGAGCCCATGCCCTCGGCGGACGTGGAATTGATCTCCTTGATCCCCTGGATGTCCTGGATAGCTTCTTCGACCTTGATGACGACGCCCTCTTCGACCTCCTGCGGCGCCGCACCCAGGTAGGGCACACGCACCTGCACGAGGTTGAGGTCGAAGTCCGGCGTCGTCTGTTTACGGATCGTGACGGCAGAGATCAGCCCGGCAACGATAATCAGCCACATCAGCAGGTTGGCCGCGACGTGATTGCTCGCCCACCAGGCGATGAGGCCCTTCTCCGACGTGGTCGTCCGCACGCGCACCGCTAGTCTCCGCCGCCGGCCTCGGAAATGAGTTTTTCGCCGTCTTTGCCCGTCTCGCTCCGGGCGTCGCGGTCGTCGTCGGAGGTCCGCACCGTCATGCCGTTGGAAGGCGCCTCGATGGCGGTGAGCGAGATGCGTTCACCGTCCCTGGCCCCGCTGCGCAGGTAGGCATATTGCGCGTTGGTGCGAAGGATATCCACGGAACGGATCTCCAGTCGGTTGTCGTCGCCGACGAAAATGAGTTCGTCGGCGCCGCGGATCGCGCCGCGCGGCACACGTATTACGTCGACCGTGTCTTGCGCGATGATGCTCGCCGACACGAAGGTGCCGATCGGCAACGGAGTCCCTTCCGAGTGCAGGCGGTACGGGTCGTCTATCCGCGCGACGGCGTAGGTTACCCTGCTGCGCTCATCGACGACGCCTTCGGAGCGGACCACCCGCGCGTCCCACTCGACCCGCTGACCCTTCTGCACCGCGGACAAGCGAACCGTCGGCCCCGCCGCGGATCCGGAACCGGCGATGTCGGCGGCGTCGGGCAGGGCCACGAAAGCGAGATCCTGGTCGGTCAGTGCCAGCCGCACTTCGGCGACGTCAGTGGCGAAGGTCACGCCGAGCGGGGAGCCGGGGTTGACGAACTGGCCGAGATCGGCGTCCTTGCTGAGCACCATGCCTTCGTAGGGGAGCCTTATATATGTGCGTTCCAGATTGCGGCGTGCCCGGACCAGCTCGGCTTTCGCCGTCGCCAGTGCTGCGGCGGCCGACGCGTACTCCGATTCCGCCCGGTAACCTTTGGTCCGCAGCTTGTCGGCGCCGTCGAACTCGATCTGGCGCTGCCGTACCAGCGCGTCCGCCTGCTCTACCGCAACCGTGTAATTGGTCGGATCGATGCGCATCAGCACCTCGTCCTTGTCGAATACGCCTCCGGGGATGAATTTCGGTGAGATGCTGACGATGGAGCCGGAAATCTCGGCACTGAGCGTGGTCTGCGTGCGAGGCTTGACGGTGCCCTGGCTCTGAATCCGGAACCGCTCGGGCTGTTTCCGGAGCGTCATCGTCTCGACGAGCAGGTCGAGGTTCTCGACCTCCTTCTTCTGCGGCGGCGTCCGCAGGGTCGCCAGGGCGACGACCAGGGCGGCTGGCACGAGAATCAGGGCCGGAATCAAAATCCAGCGTCGATATGCGGGTTTCATAGGAATGGATCCGACGTAATGGGTAAAGCCCGCATATTCTGGTGGTTTTCACGCCGGATTGCATGTGAATGTTGGAGCGACGCCGGGCCGCCCCGGATCCGGCACTCGTCGTCTTTTTGTGACCTGACTCCATGAAATCGGCCGGAATTATGCCCACACTGCCGTTCAGACCCAGCGATTGCGCGGGATTCAGGGGATTCCTGCCGGCGACGACTTATGTACGAGACCCATTTCGGCCTGAAAAAGCGACCATTCCGGGCTCATGCACGCGGAAACGACGTCTTCATCGGTCCGCAGTCCGCAGCAACCATCAGCGGAATCAAGAAAGCCCTCGCGGCGCCGGACGGAATCGTCGCCGTCACCGGACCGATCGGCAGCGGCAAGACGACCCTTGCCTACCGGGCGCTGGAGGGCGTCGGTACCCGGCGGACGGTCATAACGGTCGGCAGGATCACGCTGGATCATGACGAAGTCCTCGAACTCCTGCTCGAGGGTCTCGGCGTCCAGGATCTGCCGCCGGGCACGGTACAGCGATTTACCCTGTTCCGCAGAAAGCTCGAGAAACTGGCGAAGGACGGCACGCGGGTACTCGTCGTCGTCGAGGATGCGGCGCGTATCGGTATCTCGGCCTTGTCCGAACTCGAGGCACTCACGGCCGCCGACACAGGGGCCTCGGAGGGTGCCGGCGTCGTACTGATGGGAGCCTCCGACATCGCGAGCCTGCTGGCCGCACCGGAGCTCGGGCGCCTGCGGCAACGGCTGCGGCTGCGCCAGACGGTTGATCCGCTCAAGCCCGCGGAAATGCTGGCCTATTTCAAACATTGCTTCCGGCTTGCCGGGGCCGAGTTCGACGCCTTGTTCGCGGCAGGCAGTGCAGAACTCCTGCATTCCCTGAGCGACGGCATCCCCCGGGTCGCCAACCACCTGATCGAGTCCACGCTGACGGCCGCGGCGGAAACCAAGACGGAGCAGGTCACGCTCAAGCTGATTCAACGCGTGGCCCATGACGAGTATGGCCTGGACACCGAGC
>JBAUVS010000623.1:0-1904 GCA_049583345.1 Woeseiaceae bacterium | reverse complement strand
GCGTACGACATGGGCGACCCGTCCGGCTGCAACGGCCCGTTCGAAGAGCCGCTCAGCGAATACCCGCATGCCAACGGCGACAATTCGATCACCGGCGGCTTCGTCTATCGCGGTTCGGCGATCCCGGCGCTCGCCGGCCGCTACGTGTTCGCCGACTTCGGGTCGGGGCGCATCTGGGCGCTCGCGCCCGACGGCTCGGGCGGCTACACGAACGAGGAACTCGCAGTCACGCAGACGAACCCGTCGTCGTTCGGCGTGGACCCGGACGGCGAGTTGTACGTCACCGATTATGCAGCCGGCCGCATCATGCGCCTCGTCGCGGCAGGCGGCGGGGCGGATCCCGTGCCGGACTTGCTGTCCGACTCCGGCTGCACCGATCCGGCCGACGTCACGCAGCCGTATGCCGGACTCGTCCCGTATACGATCAACGCCCCGTTCTGGTCCGACGGCGCCGTGAAGGACCGATACATCGGCCTGCCGAACGGCACGACGCTCTCGGTCGATGCGAACGACGACTGGGTGTTCCCGCCCGGCACGGTGATCGTGAAAAACTTCCGCCTGAACGGGCGACTGATCGAGACGCGGCACCTGATGCGCCACCCGGACGGCGCCTGGGCCGGCTACACCTACGAATGGAACGCCGCCGGCACCGAGGCCACGCGCGTGCACGGCGGCAAAACCGTGCCGATCGACGGCCAGGACTGGATCTTCCCGGACGAAGCGGAGTGCATGCGTTGCCACACCGCCGCCGCGGGTTTCTCACTCGGCCCCGAGACCGCGCAGCTGAACCGCGATTTCATGTACCCGTCGACGGGGCGCACGGCCAACCAGCTCACGACGCTGGACGCGGTCTCGATGTTCGCCTCGCCGATCGGCGACCCGGCCGTGCTGCCGGCACTGGCGGACCCGACGGACGCCGCGGCGGACCTCGACGCGCGTGCGCGAGCCTACCTGTACGTGAACTGTTCGCAGTGCCATCGGCCCGGCGGGCCGACGTCCGTCAGCCTCGATTTTCGCTACCAGACGTCGCTCGCCGACACGAATGCCTGCGGCGTCGCGCCGACGGCCGGCGACCTCGGCATCCCGATGGCGGAGATCATCGCGCCGGGCGATGCCGCACACTCCGTGCTGGTCGCGCGCATGGCCCGGCGTGACGGCTCCGGCATGCCGCCGCTTGCCTCGTCGCTGGTCGATACCGACGGCGTCACGCTGATCAGCGACTGGATCGACGGGCTCTCCGGCTGCAACTGAGCGCCGGCCCGGCGGCGTTTCTGTGACGCCAATCAACGCAATTCTGGTCCCGATTGCCCACACTTACGGGCATGAAGCAATCCGCGATCAGGCTCCTGGGGCTATTGTCGGTGCTGGCGCTGGCCGGTGCCGCGCATGCCGATGTCTGGAAGTGGGTGGACGCACAGGGCGGCGAGCATTACGTCGACTCGATGCGACCGATCTACACCTGGGTGGACGGCGGCGGCAAACACCATTACGCCGACAAGCCCGAGCAATCGGACGCAAAGGCCGTGCAGCTCGTCTGGCATTCCAGCGGCACGCTGGCCGATGTCGACGAGAACGACGACAGCGCGGCGAAGGATGACGCCGACGCGCACGCCGGCGAGACCGCCGAGGAGCGCGCCGCCCGCGAACAGGCCGAGGCCTATTACTGCAAGAAGGCGACCGAGGCGTATCAATCCTACCAGGGCGCACCGAAGCTGTACCGCACGAACGACAACGGCGAGCGCGAGTACCTGTCGAAAGAAGAGATGGCCGCGACGATCGCCGACGCCAAGGCCAAGAAAGAAGAATACTGCCACTGACAGGCCGGTGAAGGTCCCCAGCCGGCGCGATACGTCGTTGCGAGCGAAGCGAAGCAATCCAGTCTTTTAAGTCAACGACCTGTGGAT
>JBAUVS010000622.1:0-4721 GCA_049583345.1 Woeseiaceae bacterium | reverse complement strand
CTCTGCAGGATTCCTGCGGGGAAATTGAGCGCATTCTGCACCGGCAGGTTGACGGCATTGACCGTCTGCGGCGTCATCCACCATTCGTCCCTGTCCATCGGTTTGCCGATCTTCGCGAGCTGGTATTCGTATTCGAATTCCTCGGCGGCCCTGACGTCGGCATAAGCATGTTCGGCGTCAATTTGGAGGCTACTGTAGTCGCGCCAGGTATCCGGATAACCGACGCCGACGCGGATCGAGTCGACCTTCGCCAACGCCTCGCTCCGGGTGTCAGCCGCCATCCAGTCGTTGGCGGATACACGCTTCCTGAAGGCCTCTTTGATGTTGTCCACGATGACCGATAGCTGCGCCTTATAGGATGCAGGGAAGTATTTTCCCACGTAGGCGCGGCCCACCGCGTCGCCCAGGTAGGTGTCGAGCGCTTTCAACGCACGTTTCTCGCGGCTCTGCTGCCGGGGCGTGCCGGAAAGAGTTCTTTCGTTGAACGCGAAGTGCGCATCGTCGATTGGTGCCGGCAGGACGTCTGCATAGACATTGATGCGGTGGAATACCAGCCAGTCTTTCCACGCCTGCAGGGATTCGGACGCCACGAGGGCCGACAATCCAATGATTGCGCCGGCATTATAGGCATCGAACCTGTCCTGTTGTCCGAGCCGCGCTGCCGCCAGGAACGCCCGCCAGTCGATACCCGGCGCGTTCGATTCGAGCTCCTTTCGCGTCCAGACGGTTGTCCCCTTCGCAAAATTCACGCTGTCCTCACGACTCGCGTGCGCTTCGGCGATCTTCGTTTCGAGGGTGAATATGCGGTCGGCTTTTGCCCCGGCATCCGGGATGTGCGCAAGCGTGAGCAGGTTCTCGATATAGCTCCGATAGGCTTTCCGGATCTCGACCATGTTGGGATCTGCCGACAGGTAATATTCGCGGTCCGGCAAGCCCAGACCGCCCTGCAGGATGTACGGCAATACTTCGCCACGCGTGGCCAGTCCCTGGGTCACGAATAGGCCGAACAGGTTCTCGGTGAAGTAGTCGGCGGTATTCAACGGATCGACATCGGCGCGCAGGTTGGATCCGAGGATCTCCGAGAGTTCGCGCTTGTCGGAGATCGCCTCGAAGCGATCCAGATCCTCCCGGACGGGTTCCAGGCCGGCCGCATCGATCGCCGCCGTATCCAGGTATGCCGAGTAGAACGCTGCGATGCGCGCCGGGTCGGTCCCCGGTACCTTGCTCGAGTTGACGATCTCGTTGACGAGCCCGGCAACGCGATTTTCGACCTCCAGGCGGGCTTCGTAAAAGGTCCCCGTGCCGGACCGGTCGGCCGGAATCTCCGTCCTTTGCATCCAGCCGCCGTTGGCGTACTCATAGAAATCGTCGCCGGGGCGGACCGCCGGGTCCATGGCGGACTCGTCGATTCCGACGGTCGCACGAGGCGCCGTCTCGTACGTGATCTCGGCAGCTTTCCTCGTGCAGGCGACCGTCCCGGTGAGAATGATCGTTCCCAGCAGCAATGTCAGCAGAGCATGTTTCGGCACCGGATTCTCCTTTGCTAGTGGCGCTGCAACAATGTGTCAATCTCCTCGCGCGTCGGCAAGGACGGTTGAGCTCCCATTTTCGTCGTCGCCGCGGCGCCGGCCGCACAGGCGAACCGCAATGCGGCGTCCGGCGTCTCACCTTCGACCAGGGCGAGCGTCAGCGCGGCAGTGAATGCGTCCCCGGCCGCCGTCGTATCGATAGCCTCCACGGCTGGCGGCGTCGCCCGGGCGAGTTCTCTGCCGCGTCGCGCCAGCGCGGCTCCATCGGCTCCATAGGTCGTCGCCACCAGTCCCTCACAGGCGTCGAGGCTCGCTCCGTACCAGGCCGCCTCGGACTCGTTGACGACGACGAGGTCGGCTCGCTGCAGGATTGCCACGTCGACGTGCATGGCCGGCGCAAGATTGACGGCAAAGAAGCCGGAGAATGTCGCGGCCGCACGGACGATCGTATCGATCGGCACTTCGAGTTGGCAGATCAATGCGTCGGCTTGCGGCAGCGTCAGCGCGTCACACGCCAGTTCGCGGTTCGCACCCGGCGCGACCACGATGTGGTTCTCGCCCGAGGAAGCGACGGCGATCAGTGCGGTTCCCGTCGCCGCATGGCTTATCCGCCGGCAGCTGCTCAGGTCGACCCGGTTTTCCCTCAGCAGCGCCAGTGCCTCGTCTGCCGCCGCATCGTCGCCGACGCAGGCCAGCAGACTGACATCTGCGCCGAGCCGCCTTGCGGCGAGCGCCTGGTTCGCACCCTTGCCACCGGGAAACCGCGTCAACACCGCGCCCGTCACGGTCTCGCCCGGCACCGGCAATCGCTCCACCGTCGCCACGAGATCGAGATTCACGGAACCGATGACGACGACCGTAGTCATGCGTCACCCGTAGTGCGCCAGGCGCTCGATCAGCAGGTCGTAAAAACCGTCCGCATCGACGCGGTACGCCCAGTCGACATTCACGGGGCGGTCCGTGACGTGCCAGAAATCGACGGCCGTGTGACCGAGCGTCAACGCCGACTCCGTCTCGACCGATACGTTGCAGGCCTTAAAGGCAAAGAGATCGGGTCTCAGGAGCCAGGCGACGGTGCACGGATCGTGCAGAGGTGCGCCGCGCGACGCGTATTTCTTCAGGTCGTGGCGCTCGAAAAAGCTCAACATATCGGCCACCGCATCGGCCACCGGATTGCCCAGCGCGCGAATCTTCCCGACCCGCTCCCGAGTCGACAATACCTGGTGCGTGACGTCCAGGCCCATCTGCGTGATGGGACGGCCGCAGCGCAGGACGATGTCGGCCGCGTCGGGATCGACGAGGATATTGAACTCCGCCGACGGCGTCCGGTTGCCGCCTTCCCGCATCGCGCCGCCCATCAGTACGATCCGCTCGATCTTCGGCAGGATCCGGGGCTCGCGGTGGATCGCGGTGGCGACGTTGGTCAGCGGCCCGGTCGGCACGAGGATGATCGACGCGTCTTCGGCCTCCAGCAAGGCGCCGACCAGGAAGTCGACCGCGTGCATCTGTTGCAGTGGCGTACGCGGGTCGAACACGTCGAGGCCGTTGATGCCGGTGCGGCCGTGGATCGCTTCGGCGGTGTGCAATGGCCTGCGCATCGGCTTTTCGCAACCTGCGAACACCGGCATGTCCTGCCGGCTCGCGATATCGCAGATCATGCGCGCGTTGCGCTGCGTCAGTTGCAGTGACACGTTGCCGGCCACGGTCGTGACCGCGACGAAATCCAGCTCCTCGGGGGACGCCATCGCGAGCAACAGCGCGACGGCATCGTCCTGCCCGGGGTCACAGTCGATGATGATCCTGCGCGGCACCGGACTAGAAGGTGAGCATGAGCCCGGCCAGCGCTGCGCTCATCAGGTTCGACAGCGAGCCCGCCAGCACGGCCTTCAGACCGAGCTGGCCGATCAGGTCACGCTTCTCCGGGACGAGTACGCCCAGCCCGCCGAGCAGGATCGCGATCGACGACAGGTTCGCGAAGCCGCACAGGGAGAATGTCGCGATCGCCACCGTGCGCGGGCTCATGCCGGCGAGGTAGGTATCCAGATGCGAGTACGCGACGAATTCATTCAGGATCAGTTTCTCGCCGAACAGGGCGCCGGCCGCCTGCGCCTCGGACCAGGGCACGCTGAGCAAGTACATCAGAGGCTGGAATATCTTGCCGAGGATCAGCTGCAGCGTGATCCGGTCGACGCCGAAGAATGTATCGATGTGCAGCAGGTGGCATACGCCGCCGACGAAGCCGTTGAACAGCGCGATCAATGCGACGAACGCGATCAGCATCGCCCCGATGTTCGCCGCCAGGCGCAGGCCGTCCGAGGTGCCCGTGGCGGCGGCGAGGATGACGTTCTTGTGATGACTCGGCTCCATGACGAGGCGTTCGTGACCGCTCGGCGGCGCCGCGTCCTCGTCGGGCATCAGGATCTTGGCCATCAGCAGGCCGCCCGGCGCGGCCATGAACGCGGCGGCCAGCAGGTACTTCAGCTCCGCGCCCATCAGCACGTAACCGGCAAGCACCGTGCCCGCGATCGAGGCGAGCCCGGACACCATGATCGCGAACATCTGCGGTTCGGTAAGGCCGCGCAGGTAGGGCCTGATGACGAGCGGTGCCTCGGTCTGGCCGACGAAGATGTTCGCCGCGGCATTCATCGATTCGATCGCTCCGGTACCGATGAAACGGTGCAGGGCCCCGCCGACCAGCCTGACGATAAGCTGCATGATGCGCAGGTGATACAGGACGGACATGAGCGCCGAGAAGAAGATGATGATCGGCAACACGTTGATTGCGAAACTGAACCCGACGACGTTGGTATCCGCGAGCGGCCCGAACACCATGTCGATGCCGGCCTTCGAATAGCTGATGATGGCGAGCACACCGCCGCTCAGCCATTCGATCGTGCGCCTGCCCCAGTCGAAGTAGAGTACGAAGGCCGCGATCGCTGCCTGCAATGCGAACGCCGCGCCGACGATACGCAGCCTGATGGCCTTCCGATTGCTCGAAAACAGGACTGCGATCCCCAGGATGACGGCAATGCCGACGAGTCCGATCAGGTGGGTCGACATGATTACCCCCGCATTGGTGTTATTGGTTTTCCGGCGTGATCTTTAAGCATACCGCAAAGGTCAGCCCTGCCCCGTCATGAGTCGGTGGATTACCGGCCGTACCTCGGGGGGTTCCCCGGACAGGGTGCAGGC
>JBAUVS010000621.1:0-2624 GCA_049583345.1 Woeseiaceae bacterium | reverse complement strand
CCGCACGGGTTGCCGAAAAGGGCGCGGCGCGGATCGCGAACGAGGCGGCCAAGCGCGAGCGATTCAGTGCCGGCGAGCTGGGTCTCGACATGTACGGCATGCGTGAGCCGCTGCGCGAGGCCGGGCTGGAATACCTTGATTCCATTGAGGATTTCGAGGCGGAATGAGGGGCCGGGGCAGTCCCGGGACCGACGAATCAATGGTAGCATCTCAGCCATGCAAGCCATCGGAATCCGCCAGGCACGCATCTTCCTCGCCGTCGCCGATTCGCTCAGCGTGACGCGAGCCGCGAAATGCCTGAATCGCTCGCAGACCTCGGTCACCAAGTCGATCCACGACCTCGAGAACCAGCTCGGCGTCGAGCTGTTCGACCGGTCATCCAAAGGGGTGACGCTGACGGCATACGGCGACTGTCTGCTGCCGAGGGCGCGAGAGGCGGCGGAGGCCTTTGCGATGGCCCGCGAGCTCGTCGCGCCGGCCTCGATGCAGCAATCGAGCAGCACGGTGCGGTTCTTCCGCATGGACGTATCCGACAAGTGGCTCGATGCATTCCTCGCGACGGTGGATCACCAGAACATCGCCTCCGCCGCCGAGCACATGGGGCTGACGCCGGCCGCCATCTCGTCGTCGCTGCGCAAGCTCGAGGACACGCTGCATACCGTTTTGTTCGAGCGCACGCCGAACGCGATGATACCGTCGGCGTTCGGGCAACAGCTGGCGCGCTTTGTCAAGCTCGCGCGCAGCCACCTGCGCAGCGCCTGCGACGAGCTCGCCGGGCTGCAGGGCGTCAAGCGCGGCCGCATCGTGATCGGCACCTTGCCTTTCGTGCGCACGATCATCGTGCCGCGTGCGATCACGCGCCTGCTCGAAGCGCATCCCTACCTCGACGTATCGACGGTCGAGGGTGCTTACGACGATCTCGTCGCTGCTCTGCGTTGCGGCGACATCGACCTCGTCGTCGGCGCCTTGCGCAGAGCCGCCGCGGATCCCGACCTGATGGAGGAAGCCGTGCTCGACGACAGCCTCGCCGCGGTCGTGCGCGCCGGCCACCCGCTCGCGGGACGACGTGGCCTGACATGGGAAGCCTTGCTGGGCTTCCCCTGGATTCTTCCGCGTGCGGGCACACCGACGCGGACCCTGTTCGAGCGCGTGCTGGCCGGCCGCGGGCTGGCCGCGCCATCGCACGTCATCGAGACGAGCTCGCTGGTGATGCTGCGCGGGCTGTTGCTGGAGAGCGATCGGATCACCGTCGTCTCGCGGCACCAGGTGCGCTTCGAGGAGCAGGCCGGGCTGCTGGCCACGCTGCCGTTCGACGTCGGCCGCACGGACCGGCCCATCGGGATCACGCGGCGGCGCCACGGCTCGCTGTCACCCGCCGCGGAACTGCTGGCCGAGGAGATCCGCAAGGCCGGCCGGGAATTCAGCCAGGAACAGGACCACTGAGATGAAGAAATATCTGCTGTCGAAGGGCAGCACCGACATGAGCAGTTTGAAGTGCGTCGAATGCGACGTTGCGGAACCGGGCGAGGGACAGGTGCTGATCCGCATGCAGGCCGCGTCGCTGAATTACCGCGACCACGCCATCGTGACGGGCAACTATTTCGGCGGTGTGCTCAAGCGCGATACGGTGCCCCTGTCCGACGGCGCGGGCGTCGTCGAGGCCGTCGGTCCCGGCGTCGAGCGGTTTAAGGCCGGCGACCGGGTGGCGAGCTGCTTCTTCCAGGGCTGGGTCGACGGCATCCCGGACTTCACGAAGATCGCGGCGCTCGGCTCGCCGCTCGACGGCGTGCTTGCGGAATACGTCGTGCTGCACGAGGACGGCGTGGTCGGCATCCCGGATCATCTCGGCTACGAGCAGGCGGCCTGCCTGCCCTGCGCGGGCGTCACGGCCTGGAACGCGTTGATGTTCAGCGGCCGCCTACGGCCGGGCGATACGGTGCTCACTCTCGGCACCGGCGGCGTCTCGATCTTCGCCCTGCAAATCGCGAAGGCCGGCGGTGCGCGCGTCATCATCACCTCGAGCAGCGGCGACAAGCTGGCGAAGGCGGCGGGACTCGGGGCGGATGCCACGATCAACTACCGCGACAAACCGGACTGGGAGCAGGAAGTTCTCGCGTTGACGGACGGCCGTGGCGTCGAGCACGTGGTCGAGTCCGTCGGTACCGTCACGCTGGCGAAGTCTTTCGTCTCGGTCGGTTTCCGCGGCCAGATCTCGCTGATCGGCGTGCTGCCCGGACCCAAAGGCGACACCAACCCGCACGGACTGATGCTGAAGAACGCGGCGTTGAAGGGCATTTTTGTCGGCAACCGGGCGATGTTCGAGGACATGAACCGCGCCATCGCGGTCAACCGGCTCGAGCCGGTGGTCGACAAGGTGTTCGACTTCGCGGAAGCCGCCGAGGCCTACGCCTGGGAGCTGGCCGGCAAGCACTTCGGCAAGGTCGTCATCCGGATCCCGTAGGAGCGGCTTCAGCCGCGAGAAGTTCATATAAGGCCGCCACCCCCGGCAGCGACAGGTGCGCGCGCAGCGCTTTTTCGGCTGCCGCAAAATCCGCCGCGCCCGCGACCCCGGAGTGCACACCCACCGCCAGCGCGCCGGCGCGCCGCGCCATGGCGATCTCGAG
>JBAUVS010000620.1:0-11168 GCA_049583345.1 Woeseiaceae bacterium | reverse complement strand
ATCGTGCCTTCCGGCTGCACCGCGTCGGTAAGGCGTTTGATGTGCTCGATCAGGGCAGTGTAATCCGCGCGGCTCCGCTCGGGCTGATTGATGTCCCGGACGATCGTCGCGATGGCGCGCGCGGCCGCCTTCAGCGCGTCGAGGCCGGATTTCTGGAACCCCACCTTGTAATCGTAGACGCGACGCACGAAGCGATTCAGAGCGCCGGCGACAGCCACGCCGCGCTCGACGTTTGCCATGTTAGCGCTGCCGTGCAGCGTGTGACACGCGCGATGCAACTTGTCCGTGACGTCGAACGGCGGTCGGTGTCCTTCGCAGGCGGCGAGATAGTCGGTGATGACCTTGAGGTGCCCGGCGGTCTCCTTCGCGAAGATATCCAGCAGGACCGGATCCATCTCGAGCGCCGGCTCCTCCGGCGGCGCGGCCTCCTGCGGCTTCGAGCTCGCAAGGACGGCTGCGTTCGGATCGCCGTCGGCAAACGCATTCGCCTTTGCGATCAGCAGCGCGATATCGGCGGACGGCTCGCTGCCGACCTCGAGTTGCTCGACCAGCTCCGGCACGGCGGCTGCGGCCTCGGCGATGTACTCGACCATCGGCGGCGTGCGCACGAGCGTGCGATTGATCAGGCGATTCAGCAGGTTCTCTACGCTCCAGCAGAACTCGCCGATGCGCTCCGCGCCAACCATACGCCCACTGCCCTTGAGCGTATGAAACGAGCGCCGGATCGTGATCAGCGCTTCCATGTCATCCGGTGCATCCTGCCAGGCCGGCAATCGGCGCCTGATCGAGGCGACCTCTTCTTTGGCTTCTTCGATGAAGAGCTCCAGCAGCTCGGGATCGAGGTGTTCCGCATCCGGTGCAACGACGGGCAGCGGCATCACTTCGGTGGCTTGCTGCTGCGCCTGTTCGGCCGCGGCGGCCTCTGCGGCCTGCGCCGCGATCTCGGCAGCATTGATCCGCATCGTCTGGGCGGCGCGCGGCTCCTCCTTTGCTTCTTTCGCCAGCCGGCGCTCGACGTCTCGCAACACGGTAAGACAGGCTTCGGCATTGTCCAGCATGTACCACGGTTCGCTGCGGCCGGCCTTCACGGTCTCCATGTAGTATTCGATGCTGACGATCGCATCGGCGAGCCGGTCCGTCTCTTTCTGCGACAGACGCCCGGGTCCGCCGCCGGTGAGCGTCAGCGTGATCAGGTGCCCGATGCGATCCACGACTTCCATCGCGCGTGTCTTGTTGAGCATCATCAGGCCGGCCTTGATGCCCCGCACCAGGGAGGGCAGGCTGTCCAGACCCTGCGACGGGCCCTGGCTGACGAGGCTCTGGCTGACGGTTTCCTTGATGCGCGCGAGATTGATGATGCATTCGCGCATCACCGACTCGGCGACCTGCTTGTAATCGGCCGCTTCCTGCGGCGGCAGTTCCACGGCGGGCGGACCCGCGGCGGAATCGGTCGGCACGATCAACCGCTTGAGTTGCTGATCGAGACGGTCCTCGACGCGCAGCAGCGTCGAGGCGATGTCCAGTATGATCTGGTCGGAAGCCTTGCCGCCGCGCTCGACGACCGACTTCAGGCGGTCGATCTCGCCGTCGATGTCGCCGCGCAGCTCGCCGAGTCCCAACACGCCCAGCGTGTCGCTGATCTTCTTCAGCAATTCGAGCTGCGGAACGAGTTCCGACGACTTGTTCATGCCCGTGCGCACGAAGATGTCGAGAACGTCCTTGACGCGTGCGAGGTCCTCCCTGATCGCCTGAGCGACCGTCTCCATGAGCTTGATGCTCGGCGCCGACAGCGCTTCGCGGGCGTGCTGGACCTGTTCGTCGCCGGGCAGCAGCTCCGAGAGGTTGAATGCGCTGCGGATTTCGCCGATGCGCGGCCCCGTCGTGCTCGAACGCGCGACGTAATAGAGGAGATTGTTCAGGAGATCGTCGACCGGCTCGCGGTCGAAGGATTCGATGCCCTCGTCGATGATCCGCTTGATCCTGCGATCGGTCTGCCCGAGCAGACGTTTCAGCGCCACCGAAGTCTCGAGCCCGCCTTCCTGCAGCGCTTCCAGCACGCCGCCGACCACCCACCACAACTGGTGCATGTCGTCGCGCGTCGCCGATTTCTCGAGGTGGTCGGTGACGTTGCGCAACGTCTGCAGGTGGCCTTTCGCGTTGCCGCCCTGGATCCAGCCGAGCAGCGCGAGCTGGAATTTGGGCCGCAGCCTGCGGGCGACTGCCACCGGATCCTCGCCGGATCCGCTGCGTTTCTCGGCGCGCTTCGCCGCCCTGCTGGGCGACAGGTTGAGCAGCAACAGCGTGCCTTCGGACAGCAGCGGCTCGCCGCGCGCGGCACGCAGATCGTTCAGCATCGGCAGCAGCACGAGCGCGATGTCGCGCCCGCCGCCGAGCAACCTTTCGATATAGGTCGGCAGCTGCACCATCGCGCGCGTCAACGCATCGAGGCCGTCCGCGCGACCCTTGCCGGCCTGCAGGCGGGCGAGGTAGCGGCAGCCGAGTTCCATCTCCTCTGCCAACAGCGCCGCCCCGTAGGTCTCGGTGATCTGCAGCGCGCCGCGCGCCTGGTGCAACAGTTCGGCGGCGCGGACGAGCGCGGCGGACCCGCCTCGCCCATCGACGCAGTCCTCGAGTGCGAGGTGCGCGTTGCGCAGCGTCTCCATCAGCTCTTCGCTGATGATCACCAGCCCGCTCGCGGTGGCGCCGCCGGCCGGTTCGTCGACGATCTTTTCCTGTATGCCGGTGTTGCTCGTCATCAGGCCATCCGAATCCTCGAGGGCGCCGCGTCAGCCCGTCCGCGCCCGCTTGCCAGTCTGTTTCAGCACGTTCGGGGAACTTGCCGCCAGGGTCCGCGCCTTCAGCGCGTCGCCCGGCAACGTGAAGCCGGCGACCGTCTTCCTGAGCTGCGAAGCCAGCTCCGACAGCTTCGAGACTGCCGCCGCGGTCGCGGTCGTCGCCTTGCCCGTCTGTTCGCTGATTTCGCGCAGACGCGTCGTCCTCCGCGACACGTCCGCGGCCGAACCCGCTTGCTGGCGCGCCGAACTGGAGATGTTCTGCACCAGGCTGGCGATCTGGTTGGAGACCTGCTCGATCTCGTCGAGCGCCGCGCCGGCGTTCTCCGCGAGCAACGCACCGCCGACCACGTCGGTCGTGCTGCGCTCCATGGACACCACGGCTTCCTTCGTATCCGCCTGGATGGTGCGCACCAGGACTTCGATCTGCTTGGTCGCATTCGTCGACCGCTCGGCGAGCCGTTGCACCTCGTCCGCGACGACGGCAAATCCCCGGCCCGCCTCGCCGGCCATGGAAGCCTGGATCGACGCGTTCAGGGCAAGGATGTTCGTCTGTTCGGCGATATCGTTGATGAGTTCGATGATATTGCCGATCTCCTGCGAGCTCTCGCCGAGCCGCTTGATGCGTTTCGAGGTGTCCTGGATCGTCTCGCGGATGGCGTTCATACCGTCGATCGTACGCCGTACGGCCGCGCCGCCCTTGTGTGCCACCTCGACCGAATGTCGCGCGACGTCCGAGGAACGCTCCGCGTTGCCCGACACCTCCTCGATCGAAGCGGCCATCGAGACGATCGACTCCGTGGCCGCCTTGATCTCGCGGCCCTGATTCTCGGCAGCCTTGGCCATGTGCGAGGCCGTGCTCTCCGTCTGCTTCGCGGCGGAGTCGACCATGATCGCCGTCTCGTTGACCGTGGCCACGAGTTTGCGCAGCTCCTCGATCGCATAATTGAAGGAGTCGGCGATGGTGCCGGTGATGTCTTCGGTTACGGTGGCCTCGACGGTCAGGTCACCGTCGGCGAGGCTTCCCATCTCGTCCAGCAGGCGCAGGATCGCCTGCTGATTGCGTTCGTTCTGGCCCGCCTGTTCCTTGGCCATGGCTTCGAACGTAGACGACTTGGCGTTGAGCGAGAACAGCACCAGCACGAAGACCAGCGCCAGGCCGATGAGGCCCAGCGGTATCCAGGCCGCCTGCAGGAATCCGGGCAGGACACCCGACGATGCGGAACCCGCGAAGGCCTCCCCGAGTTTGGCTGCGCTGTCGGCGATCGCGTCGTACGCGCCGCCGAGCCCGCCGACCTGGCCGGCGCTGCCTTTCACGCGCTCGAGCTGGGCCTCGAGTTCCGTGAGATGGCTCTGGATCGGCACGAGCACGGCCTCGCGGTCGGCACTGCCCAGCGGCCGCACGTCGAGGTCGCTCTTCTGGCCGCCGAGCGCGTTCACCACCGAGCGCAGGAATCCTGCATCCTCGGCAACCGCGGACGCGACGGCGGGCGGATCCGGCTGTGCCGCGATGTCGGCCACGGAACTCCTGATCCGGTCGGCGCGGCGCTGGAACTCCTGCATGACGGCCGACGATCCGGCACGGTCGAGCAACGCGTCACTCAATCCCAGGATCGCCTTCGCCTCGGCGGCGATCTTGCCGCCCGCCTGTGCGAGGACTTCGACGTCGGCGCGCTTGCCGAGCACCGCGGCCGCGCCGGATTCGAGTCGTTGCCACTGGGCCGAAGATCCCGGCAGCGCGGCACCGGCGTCTGCGCGCAGGCCGGACAGGCGCTTCACGCTCGTATCGAGCTTCGCAAACGCACCTTCGGCGCCGTGAATCGCCGCGTCGGCCTGTGCCGGAATCGCCTGCGACAAGCCCGCAAGTTCTGCCGTCCCCGATGGACTCCCGGTTCCCTGCATCCAGATGAGCGCCGCGGCCGCGATCAGCAGCAGGGCGGTCGCCGCGGCAACAGACCGGAAAAGATTCGCAATATTCGTGTCTTTGGCCATAGCACTTCAGACTCTGGTTAGTACGTTGCCCGCGTCGCATCGGCGCCGGGGGTCTTGCTCATTCGGCGGCCGCCTGCAAAAACAGGTTGCTCTCGACGAAATCGAAGAGGTCGAAGATCGGCCAGCTTTCCTCGTTGCGCCGGTACGCGCCTTTCAGGAAGCGTTCGCAGCGCACGATGGTGTCGGGCCACCGATCCGTGAATTCATGTTCCGTAAAGCGACGGAAACCCAGCACTTCGTCGACGACCAGGCCTGCCGGGACCTCGCGGTGATTGACCGAGATCACGCGCGTGGTCCGCCGCAATGTCGTGCGGCCGCTTCCGAGCAGGAGTTTCACGTCGATCAGCGGCAGCAGATGTCCACGCAAATTGGCGATGCCGAGCATCCAGCGCTTCGCGCCGGGCACGCGTGTCATGCTATCCGGCAACATCAGCACTTCACGCACCTGGTCACGGCCCGCCACGAAGTGCTCCTCGCCGATCCGGAAACCCACGCCGACCCATTCCGACGGCAGCGCATCGCCCGCCTGCCCGGAGTGTGCCTGGCGGCTGCGGCGCTCTATCTCCGCGAGCAACTCGAAAGGTTGCTGTACCAGCGCCGCCAGATCTTGGGACCCGCTCATTCAGTCGTCCATGACCGCGTTGATTTTCGCTACGAGCTGTTTCTCGCCTATCGGCTTTACCAGGTACTCCACGGCGCCCTGACGCATGCCCCAGATCTTGTCGGTCTCCTGGTCCTTGGTCGTGATCATGATCACCGGGATCCGCGCGGTCTCCTTGTCCTGCGTCAGCTTGCGGGTCGCCTGAAAGCCGTTCATCCCGGGCATCACGACATCCATGAGTATGCAATCCGGGCGCGAGAGCCTGGCCTGTCGAAGACCTTCCTCACCGCTGTCGGCGACCAGGGTCTCGAATCCGTTCTTCTCGAGCATGCGCTGAAACAGGTGCAACTCGGTCGGAGAATCGTCGACGATGAGTATGACTGCCATCAGGGTACCCTTCGCATTGGCCGCTGTTCGGCGCCGCTAGTTGAGCTGGTTCGAAATCGCACCGAGCAATTCGTCCTTCGTGAACGGCTTGGTCAGATACTGCTCCGATCCGACGATGCGGCCGCGTGCCCGGTCGAACAAGCCGTCCTTGCTCGATAACATGATGACGGGTGTTTCCTTGAACATCTTGTTGTGCTTGATCAGCGAACAGGTCTCGTAGCCGTCGAGGCGAGGCATCATGATGTCGACGAAGATGAGGTCGGGCTGATGATCCGCGATCTTCGACAGTGCATCGAAACCGTCGATCGCCGTGAACACCTGGCAGCCTTCCTTGGTCAACAGGGTCTCGGCAGTACGACGTATGGTCTTGCTGTCGTCCACGACGAGAATCTTCAGTCCGTTGAGACTTCGAGTTGCGTTATTCGACACCGGATTTCCCCATGCTCGCCCGGCATGCGCCAGGCCCTGATCTGCGTCCCTTTTTTCCCGGTCGCGCCGGCGTCCACGGGCCGGTACGCCCGGGAAAACGGACTTGTACCATATTGACATAAGTCCCGCTACGACGCGCCCCACAGAGAGCAAAATCCGAGGAATCTTGCGCGCTTACGACCGGACAACCGTCAACAGGCCCCGAATTACGTTGTATAGTTGGCCGCTCGGCGCAACCAGCGGCACGGATGAGGCCCAATGACGGCAGCCATGAAACTGGGCATCGTGATGGATCCGATCGAGTCCATCACCCCTTATAAGGACAGTTCACTCGCGATGCTGCTCGAAGCCGAACGCCGGGGCGCCGAAATCCATTATTTCCGGCAGGCCGATCTCAAGTTGCTCGCCGGGAGGGCCATCGGACATTCCCGCAGACTCCGTGTGAGGGACGACGACTCCAGCTGGTATGAACTCGGTGCCGCCTCCGAACTCGAACTCGCCGAGCTCGACGTCATCCTGATGCGCAAGGACCCGCCGTTCGACATGGAATACGTCTACACGACCTACATCCTCGACCGCGCCAGCGAGGACGGGGCGCTCGTCGTGAACCATCCGCAGGCGCTGCGGGACATGAACGAGAAGGCCTACACGGCCTGGTTCGCCGATTGCACGCCGCTCACGCTGATCACCCGCTCGATGCCGGACATGAAGGCGTTCCTGGCCGAACACCGGCACATCGTCGTGAAGCCGCTCGAGGGTATGGGCGGACGCTCGGTGTTCGTCGTCAAGGCGGGGGACAACAATGCCAACGTCGTGTTCGAGACCCTGACCGACTTCGGCCGCCGCTTCGCGATGGCCCAGGTCTACGTGCCGGAGATCGCCGCGGGCGACAAGCGGATACTGCTGATCGGCGGCATCGCCGTGCCGTACGCCCTGGCCCGGATCCCGCCCGCGGATGACAACCGTGGCAACCTGGTCGTGGGTGCAAAGGGCGTCGGTCAGCCGCTGTCGGACCGGGATCGTCAAATATGTGAGCGGGTCGGTCCCGCGCTGCGTGACGCGGGGGTACTTTTCGCAGGGATCGACGTCATCGGCGACTACCTGACCGAGGTGAACGTCACGAGCCCGACCGGCATACGAGAGCTCGACAAACAGTTCGGTCTCAATATCGCCGGGCTCCTCTTCGATGCGATAGAGAACGAGATTCGAGTAGACTCAAGCTGACATGTCCGGCATCGTCACAGATCCCGAGTCGATCGACGAGATCCAGCTCGTCGAACCGGAGAAGCCGGATCGGCTGCCCGCCATGCTGTTCCTGGCGGCGCTGATCCACGGCATCGTGATCATCGGCGTGACCTTCAACGCTTTCGAACTCGACGATCTCTCCCAGGCGGTATCTCTCGAAGTGACGATCGTCGCGGACCCGGATCAACAGATCGACCGGCCCGACGATGCCGAGTACCTGGCACAGGCATCGCAGCAGGGTCGCGGCAACACGACCGAAGAGCTGCGCCCGTCCGCGCCTCCCCAGAGCAATTCGCCGTTCGACAATCCCGGCACCGAAGAAGGGGACAGCCTGGTCGACGCGAGGACGCACGAGCGGGCCGCCGACGAACTCCTCGCCACGCGCAGCGAGACCGACGAACGGGTCGCCGAGGATCCGCGCCACGAACCGCAACGCCAGGACAGCACGGCCGTCGCGCTCGAATCGGGCAGCGACGTTACCCTGCCGCTGCCGCAGGACGATGCGGCGACTCTGCTCATCCACGACGACGACCCGCGTCAGCTCGTGATCAGCGCCGATACGCGCGAGGCCGTGATAGCGGGCTACCTCGACAACTGGAAGCGGCGAATCGAGGCTGTGGGCGACGAATATTTTCCGCAACTCGGCGATCTCGAAGGGATCACGGGCAGCCCCACGCTGGAAGTGAGCATCGAAGCTTCCGGCCAGCTGTCCGGCGTCGTCATCCGCGTATCGAGCGGTTCGCCGGTGCTCGACAAGGCCGCGCTCGACATCCTGCGCCGCGCGGCGCCGTTCGATCCATTCCCGCCGGAAATCCGCAAGGACTACGACCGGCTGCGCTTTGCGTACAAGTGGCTGTTCCGCCAGGATGCCGTGCCGGCCACGGCAAGCACCGAGTGAACCGCTCCGCCTGCCGCGGTTGTACCGCACCGGCCTGGAGCAGATACTGTGAGCATGGCTTACAACGGCTCCCTGGCAAATCAGCTGCTCATCGCCATGCCCGGCATGGCCGACCCCAACTTCAGCTCCACCGTCACACTCATCTGTGAACATAACGACGAAGGTGCGCTCGGTATCGTCATAAACCGGCCGCTCGACCTGAAACTGGGCGGCCTGTTCAAGCAGCTCGAGGTGACCGGCTCGGACCCGGATGCGGCGGAGCGGCCCGTGGTCATGGGTGGGCCGGTCGGCCCCGAACGCGGCTTCGTGCTGCACGAGCCGGGGACCGCCTACGAGAGTTCGCTCAGCGTCTCCAGCGATATCCAGCTGACCCTGTCGCGTGACATCATCGACGCGATGGCTCACGGCAGGGGTCCCCTCCGATCGCTGGTCGCGCTCGGCTATGCCGGCTGGCAACCGGGCCAACTCGAGAGCGAGATGCTCGCGAACTCCTGGTTGAACGTGCCGGCCACGCCCGCCATCGTCTTCGACACCCCCTTCCACGAACGCTGGGCGTCGGCCGCCCGATCGCTCGGCATCGACATCAGCCAGATCTCCACCGATGCCGGCCACGCCTGATTCGACGTCCGGGACGATACTCGCACTCGACTACGGCCTGCGGCGTATCGGGATCGCGTGCGGACAATCGGTGACCGGCACCGCATCTCCGGCCGGCGTCGTCACGAATACCGGCGACGACAGGACCTTCGACGAGATCGCCCGGCTGATCGACGAATGGCGGCCGACGAGCCTGGTCGTCGGACTGCCGCTGCACGCCGACGGCTCGCCCGGCGAGATGCACAAGCGTGTCGAAGGATTCATCCGCGATCTGATGCGCTTCGGCCTGCCCGTGGCCACGGTCGACGAGCGCTACACGTCGCGCGAAGCCGAAGCGATCCTGAAAGACGCGCGCATCGCCGGCACGCGCGGCCGCATTTCGAAAGAGGCGATCGACGGCGCCGCCGCCGTCCTCATCGCCGAACGTTACCTCTCCCGAAACCCATAGGGGACGCCGCGCCCGGCGTCCCTTGTGATCAACCCCACACGACGGTTGCGGCGTCGAACACGGGGCCGTCGACACAGACGCGTTTCATCGCCGGGCCGTCCGGCGTTTCGATGCGCACGGCGCAGCCGGCGCAGCCGCCGACCGCGCAGGCCATGAATTCCTCGAGCGAGACCTGGCAGGGGAGTTCGTAACGAGCCGCGAGTTCCGCCACTGCCCGCAGCATCGGCGTGGGGCCGCAGGCGAATACCTCGGTCTTTGCGAGTCCGGCGGCATCCAGGTTGCGGAGCCAGATGTCCGCGAGCTCCGTGACCAGTCCGCGATGGCACCCCTCGAAACCGGCCAGGCTCGCCAGCCGGGACGTGATGCCCCACTCCTCCAGCAGCGGCATCGAATGCCTTGCGTCCGCTGCGAGCCAGGGCGTCGGCAACCGCGATTCGACCGATTCGAAAGGGAACGGAATCTCGGAGCCGAGTATCGCGAGCGGATGCCAGCCTTCGCCCTGCAAGGTCTCGGCGAGCAGCACGATCGGCGGAATGCCGACGCCGCCGCCGATCAGCAGCGCATTGGGCCGCTGCGGCGACGGCCGGAACGGTTCCCCGATCGGGCCGAGCACGCTGATCCGGTCGCCGACGCCTTTCCCGGCGAGCAGGTGCAGGCCTTCGCCGACGATCTTGTACAGGACCTCGATCCAGTCTTCGCGTGCACGCATGATCGACAGCGGTCGGCGCATCGGCAGCGTCACGTCGCAGTTGACGTGAACGAATGTGCCCGGCCGCGCGTTCGCGGCGCACCTGGGGGCGCGGATACGCATGATGAACTGGTCGCCGGGATATTCCTGCCGCGAGAGCACTTCGCCTTCCTCGACGTACAGGGTCCCGCGATGTCGCTGTGCGTGTTTCTGGACCGCCGTGATCAAGCCGCCGCCGTGGTCCTGCCCACGCGCTCGAGCACGGCCATCCGCACCGCGACCCCGTTGGTGACCTGTTGCGTGATCACCGACAGCGGGCTGTCGGCCAGCGCGGACTCGATCTCGATGCCCCGATTCATGGGCCCGGGGTGCATCACGATCGCGTCCTTCGCGGCGACCTTCATGCGATCGCGGCTGATACCGTAGTTCGCGAAATACTCGTCGATGCCCGGGATGCCGTCCAGGTTGCCGATGCGTTCCCGCTGGATCCTCAGCGCCATGACCACGTCCGCGCCCTTCAGTCCTTCCTGCAAATTGTCCAGCACGCGCGCGGACGGCATATCGCCCGGATCGGGTGCGAGTGCCGGCGGCGAGATGAGCCGCAGTTCGCCGACGCCCAGCGTCTCGAGGCCCTCGGCCGCCGATCGCGCCACGCGCGAATGCATGATGTCGCCGACGATCGCCACCGTCAGGTTCTCGAAATCGCCCTTGTGCTGACGGATCGTGAGCAGATCGAGCAGACCCTGCGTCGGGTGCGACACATCGGCCTCGCCGGCATTCAGGATGCTGACGTAGTCGTCGACGTGCCGCGCGATGTACGCCGGCACACCCGCGCTCGCATCGCGCACGACCATGATGTCCACGCGCATCGCCTGCAGCGTGTAGATCATGTCCAGGATGCTCTCACCCTTCTTGCGCGACGACGTATTGACGTCGAGATTCAGTACGTCGGCGCCGAGACGCTTGCCCGCGAGATCGAAAGACGCGCGCGTCCGCGTGCTCGGCTCGAAGAACAGGTTCGCGACCGTCCGCCCGGCCAGCACGCGGCTCCGGGCCGGCGGGCTGCCGGCCGGCCGCAGGTAGCGCTGGGC
>JBAUVS010000619.1:0-3490 GCA_049583345.1 Woeseiaceae bacterium | reverse complement strand
AAAAACCGCACGCGACGGCGAGCCACAGAAGGCCGCTCAGGCTCCCGCCGGCCCGCCGAAGGCTCGCACCGACGCGGAACGTGCGAAGGATGCGGCGCACCCATCCGAGCCGCCCGCTGCGCCCGTGGCGGCAAAACAGGATGCCCCGGCGACACCGAAGACCGAGTCCCGTGCCGAACGTCAGGGCGCGGACAAGGCTCCGGAACGGCCCGCCGCGAGCGGTGCCGGCAACGGTTCATCGGCGAAGGCAGACGACAAGGCACCACAAGCTCCGGCGCCGAAAGCCCCGGCGACGTCATCCGACAAGCCGGAAGGCCGCCTGTTGCCCTGGGAGCCGGCGGCGCCGCCCGTCGCCAAACCGGCCGAAGCGCCGCTGGTCTCCCCCAAACCGGTGACCGGCAGCACCGGCAAACCGTCGGAAGAAGGCGCCGGCGACAGCTAGTCCGGAACCTGTCGGCGCAGCGCCTCGAGCAGCCCCCGGCAAGCGTCCACGACGAGATCGAGGACGCGCTCGAAGCCAGCTGCGCCGCCGTAGTACGGATCGGGCACCTCGGCGCTGCCGGAGCCCGAGAAGTCGAGCAGCAGGTGGATCTTGCCGCGCTGCTCGGGTGTCGCCTGTCCGATCAGGGTCGCGAGATTGTCGCGATCCATGGCGAGGATGTAGTCGAAGCGCTCGAAGTCCTCGGCACGGACGCGCCTGGCCCGGATATCCGCCAGCGAGTAGCCACGCCGTTCCGCCGCCGCCGTCGCCCGGTGGTCCGCCGGTTCGCCGACGTGGTAGGCGTGCGTGCCGGCGGAATCGACGCGGATACCGGCGGCCAGGCCTGCCTGCGCGACCACCTGTCGGAACACGCCCTCCGCGGTCGGGGACCGGCAAATGTTCCCCATGCAGACGAAAAGTACAGAAATAATCTCTTTATTTTCCAAAGCTTAAACAATCTTCCTAAGATAATTTCGAGTTCATGCCAGAGCCGTTGGGGGCCGCAACGAAGAAAGGCCCGCGAGGGCCTGTCCGTCTGCCGCGCAATTTTCGACGCTCGCGGACCGTCCGTCAAACGATTGCCCGTTGCCTGTCGCCGTGCCGGCCGCGTTCCGCTGATTCGATTGCGGGGCAAGCCGCTTGGACTTATCGTTAGCCGGTGGACGAAACCCAGCGCATGGCGGACGTTGTCGCCCGGCACCGGAAGATCCTGCACTGGATGCTGGCGAAGCTGACTGCCTACTATGCCCTCGTCGCGGTGCTGGTCACCCTCCTGGTGACCTCTGTTCCCGGCGTCGTGCAGGATTTGCCGCTCGGCGGCGTCCGGTCCATCGCCGGCTACGACAATGCGGAGGTCCAGCAACTCGAGGACGCCTTCCTCAGCAGCGACGACGAAGAACTGCAGAACCTCGTCACGGAAACGGCGAAGGCGCGCCTGGCCGAAGGGCCCTCGTGGCTGCGGGGCGCGCTGTCGCTGGTATACGCCATGGCCTGCACGCTGGTGTTGATGCTGCCGGTGTCCTGGGTCTACAAGGCCATCCACGCGGACAGCGTCTTCGATCATTCGATCGACAACACGACTCTCGTCCTGCCTGCGGTGGTCGCCGGCATCGTCACGGTCGTCCAGCACAGCCTCGCGCTCGCCTTCAGCCTGGCCGGCATCGTCGCCGGAGTGCGTTTCCGCAGGGCGCTGAGCGATACCTTCGACACGCTGTTCATCCTCGCTTCGATCGGCGTCGGCATCGCGGCGGGCATCAAGTCGCTCGAGATTGCGATCGTCCTGACCGTATTCTTCAACTACGCGACGGTGCTGGTGTGCTCCTTCGGTGACGGCCTCGAGTCACAGTACGTCCAGCAGGAGAATGTGCGGCGTCGGCTCGCCAAACTCGAGAAGCGCGCCAAGCGCGACTCGAACACGCCTATGTCGGGTCTGTAGCGGTCCGCATCAGCTTCTCGAGCAGTTTCGCTCCGCGGCATTGTCCCTTGACCTCGGTCTCGAGGCGCTGCGGGTCGCCGAGGATCCGGTAGAAATCCTCCACATACTCGACCGACTTTACGCGGGATTTTCGGCTCATTTCCTTCATGCCGGTGACCAGCGCCAGGATAGCGTCGTGCTCTGCGCGGAGCTTGTCCAAGGCCTGATCGAGCACCTCGGGCGGCTGGCAGAAGCCCAGGTAATAGCGGTCCCGCACGTCCCGGATCGGCACGAATGCCGGCGGCGACGCATAACTCGCATTGACGAGACCGGAGGCATCGAAGTCGAACGGGACCGGGATGCGGGAACCGTCTTCACCGGCCGCCAGCATGACTACGTTGTGGCAGCATTCCTCGTTTTCCCCGCCTTTCAGCAGCGAATAGTCGTTATTGCCGATCAGGAATTGCGTGAGTTCCATCAGCGCGGTTTGCGGTCGATCCAGCGCCGCGAATTTGACGCTGTTCACGTGTAGTTGCACGAGACCGAGCCGGTCTGCCATGTCCTTGTCGTCTTCTATCACGAACGTCAGTGCCGTCCATGGGTCGAGCTTGTCGTCGCTGTCGATGTAACTCAGACGGATCATGCGGGTCCGGAAACTCCGGTCGGTCACGACCTCGAAGATCTTGTAGGCAAGGTACTCCAGCAGAACGTACTGCTGGTAACGCGCCTGCTGACCGCAGGGTGACACCAGTTTCAGTTTGTCCTGACCGGCGAACAGCGTGCCGCGCACCTGCTTCCTGCGGAAGTTCAGCTGCAGCGGCGGCAGGTCGCAATACTCGCGGCGGAAGTTGCCGCGAGTCCTGATCGAGACGTCGAGTTTGCGAATCTCGCCGGAGGCATCGACGAAACTCCATTGCCCGGGCATGTAGATGCGCTGCGCCAGGTCCGCCTGGGCGTAAGCCTGCGTGATGGGCGCCGTCAGCACGGCCTTCAGCATGGTATCGCCCGTGAACAGCGGGTTCTCTCCCGCGTCGGCGGCGTCCGGGATTCCCGTCAGGGCCAGCACCGCCGCCGCTACGGCGAGCGTTGCCGCGAGCAGCCGGCGTCGCCTGCTCATCGTCCGGACTCCGTTCACTCCGCGCGAGCGGCCAGCGCTCGCGCTGCCACGACCAGGTCTTCTTCCGTGTCCACACCGGCGCCCGGACGCTCGGCCGGGATCGCCACGCGCACCGTCATGCCCAGGTGCAGGGCGCGCAATTGTTCCAGCTGTTCGCACAGCTCCAGGGGCGCCGGCCCGGCGCTCACGAGGGTGCGCAGAACTCCGCAGCGATAGGCGTAGATACCGTGATGGTGCAACGCGATAGAGACCGCCCCGTGCGCACCGCAGCCGGGCCGTTCGAACGGTATCGCGGCCCGGCTGAAATAGATCGCATTGCCGGCCCGATCGAGCACGGCCTTCACGATGTTCTCGTTCGTGAGGTCCGCCTCGTCCCGGATCGGCGATGCCAGCGTGGCGATGTCGGCGAAGCGATCCCCCAGCAGGCCGGCACACTGATCGATCAGCGCGGCGGGCATCGTCGGTTCGTCGCCCTGCA
>JBAUVS010000618.1:0-4066 GCA_049583345.1 Woeseiaceae bacterium | reverse complement strand
CTGGTCGGCCGCACGCTCGAAGCCGCACGGGCGGAAGGTCTCGAGCGCCTCGTCATCGCGGGCGGGGTCGGCGCCAACCGGCTTCTGCGCCAGGAAATGTCGGCGCGCTTTCCGGGCCGGACCTTTTACCCGCGGGCCGTCTGGTGCACCGACAACGGCGCGATGATCGCGCTGGCCGGAGCACTGCGCCTGGCGGATGCCGGCGCAGCAGGCGAGATCCTGGCCCGGGCGCGCTGGCCGCTCGAATCGCTGTCGGTACCGGGAGCCTGAACCATGGACATCATCTTCCTGCACGATCTGAAGGTCGACATCGTGATCGGCATCTGGGAATGGGAACGCCGCGTGCGCCAGTCGGTCGTGATCGATCTCGACATGGCGGCGGACGTGCGCCGGGCCGCGGCGACGGACAGCGTCGACGATACGCTCGATTACAAGCGCGTCGCCAAACGGGTGCAGCAATTCGCAGCCGAATCCGAGTTCCAGCTCGTGGAGAGCCTCGCGGAGGCGCTTGCCGCCATCGTCCGTGACGAGTTCGGCGTGACCTGGGTGAGGGTGCGTGTGAACAAGCCGGGCGCGATCCGCAACGCCCGGGACGTCGGCGTCGTGATCGAACGCGGCACGCCACCCGCCACGAGCTGAGCGCCGATGGCCACCGTCTACCTCGGCCTCGGCAGCAACGTCGATGCGGAGCGCAACCTGCGGCTGGCCCTCGCCGAAATCCGACGTGCCTATGGCGGGCTGCGCGCGTCGCCGGTGTATCAGAGCGCGGCGATCGGTTTCGACGGACCGGATTTTCTGAATCTCGTCGTCGCCGTCGAGACGGACGACAGCCCGGAGCGCATCGCAGAGCAGATGGAGGCGATCCACCGGCTGGCGGGACGCCGCCGCGAGGACGGGCGCTTCGTGGCCCGCCCGCTGGACATCGACATCCTGCTCTATGACGCGCTGGTGCGGGAGCAGCCGCCGAGGCTGCCGCGCCACGACGTACTCGATTACGCGTTCGTCCTTCGACCGCTGGCCGAGCTGGCGCCGGAACTCGTGCATCCGGTCACCGGCAGGACACTGGCCGCGCACTGGGCAGCCTTCGACCGGGACAGCCAGCCGCTCGTGCGTGTCGAGGTGGCGCTGTAATGCCGGGACTTACCAGCCGATCGACCGCCCGCCGTCGACGGCGATAATTTCGCCCGTGACATAGGGGGCGTCGCGCACGAGGTACAGGACGCAGGCCGCCACGTCGCCCGGATCGCCCGCCCGGCCCAGCGGTACCTGGCGGAGTATCGCCTCGCGCGTGGCCTCGTCGAGGCCCTGTTCCGGCCACAGGATCGCGCCCGGCGAGACGCCGTTGACGCGCACTTCGGGCGCGAGATCCTTTGCCAGCGCGCGCGTCAGCATCGCGAGACCCGCCTTCGCCGATCCGTAGACCGCGTGTTGCCGGAGCGGGCGCCGCGCATGGATGTCGACGATATTGACGATCACGCCGTGCGCCTCGCGCAGCCAGGGCAGCGCCGCCTGCGACAGGAACAGCGGCGCTTTGAGGTTGGTGCCGATGAGGTCGTCCCAGTTCGCTTCGGTGATGGCGCCGACCGGCGTCGGGAAGAAGCTCGAGGCATTGTTGACGAGTATGTCCAGACGTCCGCGCCATGCCGCGCCGTCCTCGATCAGGCCGAGCAGATCGGCGCCGTCCGCGAGGTCGGCACGCAGCGTCGTCGCAGAGTCGGGGCGCGCCGCATTCAGGACCTGGGCCAGCGTCCCGGCGGGTGCCGCCGAGTTCCGATAATGGATCACGACGTCGGCACCCGCCGCGTGCAATGCGGTCGCTATCGCCGCGCCGATGCGTCGCGCCGCGCCCGTGATCAGCGCGACCTTGCCGGCCAGGTCCTCGTTTGCGGACATCGTCGCTCCCTCGTCGCCTCACAAAATGCCGCGACATCGAGCCGGCATTCTGGAAGACTCCCGAATCCATATGCAAGCCGAACCGAAGCTGCCTCAACCGGATGCGTCAAGCGCGGCCCACAGCGAGCGCGTCGCCGCCTACGTGCGGGATCGAATCGCGGAGGCCGGCGGGGCCATCAGCTTCGCCGAGTATATGCATCACGTGCTGTATGCTCCCGGTCTCGGCTACTACAGTGCCGGCACGGCGAAGTTCGGTGCCGGCGGCGATTTCGTCACGGCACCGGAAGTCTCGCCGCTGTTCGGCCGGGTGCTTGCACGGCAATGCGCCGAGGCGATGTCCGTAACGGGCACGGCGGAGATACTCGAATTCGGCGCCGGGACGGGCAGGCTGGCGGTGGATCTCGTCGGCAAGCTCGAAGAACTCCACGCCCTCCCGGCGCGCTACCGCATCGTAGAGGTGTCTGCCGAGTTGCGCGCGAGACAACGCGAGCTGATCGAAACGGAGCTGCCCGGGCACACGGCAAGAGTCGAGTGGCTGGACGGGATGCCGGAATCGTACTCGGGGATCGTCGTCGCCAACGAAGTGCTCGATGCCATGCCCGTCGAGCGCTTCGTGCGTCGGGCGGACGGCATCGCGCAGATCCGCGTGACCGATGCCGGCGGGCGATTCGAATGCGTCGAAGGCACGGCACCGGATTTCCTCGCCGCAGCCGTCATGGCCATCGAGGCGGAACTCGGGCGGAGCCTGCCGGCGGGATACGTCTCCGAAGTGAATACCGCGGCGCCGGCCTGGATCGCCGATCTTTCGGACTGCCTTGATGAAGGCTGCATATTTGTGTTCGATTATGGCGTCAGCCGGCGCGAATACTATGCCCTGGAACGATCGGGAGGCTGGCTGCGCTGTCATTACCGGCACCGCGTGCACGACGATCCGCTGCTATTTCCGGGTATCCAGGACCTGACGGCGTGGGTGGATTTCACCGGCGTGGCCGCGGCGGCGGTCGACAAGGGCCTGGCCGTCGCGGGCTACGTCAGCCAGGCACAATTCCTGCTCGCCGGCGGATTGGCCGCCGAACTCGCCGGTATGGCGGAACTGCCGACCGACGCACAACTCGAATTGTCGCGACAAGTAAAATTACTGACCCTGCCCTCCGAGATGGGCGAGAACTTCAAATGCCTCGGTCTGAGCCGCGACGCCGCAGCGCGGACCAGTGCTTTCGGCATGACAGACAGGACGGTCACCCTATGACGCGCTATTTCTCCCACAGAGGCCCGGCATGAGCTGGCTGCAGGTCGTCGTGCTCGCCATCGTGCAGGGCCTCACCGAGTTCCTGCCGATCTCGAGTTCCGGACACCTGGTCCTGGTGCCGAAGCTGTTCGGCTGGGCGGACCAGGGGCTGGCGTACGACGTCGCGGTGCATTTCGGTTCGCTCGGTGCGGTGGTCCTGTTTTTCCGCAACGACATCGCGAGCCTGTTCCGCGGCAGCCTGCAGGTGCTGCACGCGCGCGTCGAGACCATCGAGGCGCGACTCGCGCTCGGGATCGCGCTCGGCACGATCCCGGCCGCGGCCGCCGGTCTGTTACTGGCCGGATGGATCGAGGAACATCTGCGCAGTCCGATGGTAATCGTCGTCACCCTGGCCGGGTACGCGATCCTGATGGCCGTGGCGGATCGTTACGGCCGCCGCACCCGGGAGATTGCTTCGGTCGGGATCCGCGATGCCTTCCTGATCGGCTGCGCACAGGCGCTGGCGCTGGTGCCCGGTACGTCGCGGTCCGGCGTCACGATCACCGCCGGACTGGCACTGGGGCTCGAGCGCCAGGACGCGGCGCGGTTTTCGTTCCTGCTGGTCGTCCCGGTGATCCTGCTGGCCTCGATCTACGAATTCACCGGCTTGCTCGAGGCGACCGAGCCCGTCGACTGGATGCAGCTCGGCGTCGCAGCCCTGATCTCGGCGGTCGTTTCCTATCTCAGCATCGACTTCCTGATGCGCTTCGTCACCCGGATCGGGCTGGTGCCGTTCGCTGCCTATCGGCTCCTGCTCGCCGGAGTCATCATCGTCATCCACTATGGTCTCGGCTAGGTATCTGCTACTGCTGCTGGTGAGTGCGCAAGCGCTGGCGGCCGGCGGGGACTACATGATCGGCGGTGGCCTGGAGACCGACACGGCTT
>JBAUVS010000617.1:0-1824 GCA_049583345.1 Woeseiaceae bacterium | reverse complement strand
TCTATCTGCTGACGCCGATAGCGGGCAAGCTCGGCCTGATGGATCAACCGTCGGGTCGAAAAAAACATGTCGGAATGATTCCTCTTGTCGGCGGTATCGCCATCTGGCTGTCGCTCGCAATTTGCCTGTTATTCATCGGCATCACACCGAAGCTTCTATTTTTCGTCATCGGGGGCGGACTTCTCGCTTTGGTAGGCGCCATAGACGATGCCACGGACATGTCGCCGACCTGGCGCCTCGTCGTACAGATTACCGCTGCATTGATCATGTGTTTGTTCGGAGGCGTCGTAGTTCGCACGCTTGGCGATATCGTCATTCCGGGCATCGACCTTGCCCTTGGCTTTGCTGCAATTCCGTTCACCGTGTTTGCGGTCGTGGCGCTCGTCAATGCCGTCAACATGTGCGATGGAATCGATGGACACTGCGGTACGCAAGTTTTCATACCGCTGGCCGGGCTTACGATACTGGTCAGCACGAAGGGGGACACTCAGAATGTCCTCCCTCTTCTCATTATCTGTGGATGTATTCTGGGGTTTCTTCTGTTCAACATGCGCACGCCGTGGCGCTCCAAAGCCTCGGTCTTCCTCGGCGACGCGGGCAGCAACCTGCTGGGATTTGCACTCGCCTGGTTTCTGATCGACACGTCCCAGGGACCGGATGCCGTCATGGCGCCAGTTGGAGTGTTGTGGTTCGCGTTGCTGCTGATCTACGACACGGTTGAGGTCGTAGCGCGCCGCGTCGTGCGTCGGAAATCACCCTTTGAAGCCAACGATGAGCATCTCCATCACGTCTTTCTGTTGGCGGGGTTCTCCGTTTCGGAGACAGTTCTGACGATGGGCGGGATCTCGCTGCTGGGCGTTTTGGTCGGCTTCTCCGCCACCTTTTTTGATGTACCCGACAGCATGCTCTTTGCGGCATTTGTATTGTTTGGTCTGTTGTTCTTGCGGATGATCTTTCGAACCTGGTCTGTCATGCAATTCCTTTATCGTTCGATCTGTCGCCGGCGTGGTGAACGTCGCACAATTCCACCGGCGCAGTGGGGCGATCCAGACCGACGGACCGGAAGTGAGCGGCGCAAGGACTGGCAACCAGCGACCGATACAAATTCAGGCGATCAATCCAGAGAGCCTCAATAGCGCTGAGGACTTCGGAAACGGCACGTCGGCTGCCGGTCGATGCAGCTCTTCGGAAAGACGGGATATGCTGAGTGCGCAACGAAGGGAATAAGTTGAGCACGCTCCTGGTGAATACGGAAATTCTCAAATGCCGGACCAAGTGCCAATCGGTTCCAAAATAGCAATTATCTGTCCGCAATATCCACCGGAGAAGGGTGCTGCAGCTTCGCGGATGTCCAATCTTGCTGCCGGCCTTCGCGCACGCAAAATGAACGTGCGCGTCATTACCGCGCTGCCGAATTATCCTACCGGAAAAATCTTCCCGAACTACCGCAGAAGGCTATGGTGCTCGGAGACTATCGATGGTATCCGGGTGACGCGCCTTTGGTTGTATCCTTCGAACTCTGCAAGTGCGTTCAAACGTATCCTGAACATGGTGTCATTGTCCGTTACGCTACTTGGCGCCCTGCCTTCCTTGTATAGAAGTCGTCCGGATACTGTAATCCTGAATAGCCCGCCCCTGCCGTTTGCTTTATGCGGCTTGATGCTTGCCAGACTCGTCGGGGCATATTCCGTGATGAACATTTCGGATATCTGGCCGCAATCCGCGCTGGACCTCGGAGCAATCCGCAAGGGCAGGTTGTATTCGATGCTGGAGAGGATCGAGCATTACATCTACCGCAAGTCAGATGCCGTCACCGCTCAATCC
>JBAUVS010000616.1:0-8069 GCA_049583345.1 Woeseiaceae bacterium | reverse complement strand
GTGCAGAGACGAGTAACCGTATACGCGGTTCCAGAAAGTTTGGAACACTGCGCCGGCGACCATCCAGCAATTCGGTAAAGCCAGCTCTGTCCAGTTGTCGAACACGCATGAAATGACGGGACTATCGCGAAGAGAAGATTCGATCATTTCTGGCAGTTGAACATACATATGCATTGCACAGTGATTGCCGGTCTGCGCCGTTGTCAGCCGCGCACTGACCCGCTGGCCGGGCAAATGCCTTTTGAAGTATAGCGGTCGCTCAATGAGTGCACGGTCAGAAACGCTGTCGAATTTCGGCAACCGTCCGCTTCTTCTCTTCTGTCACGCTTAGATGGTCGTTGTGCTTCAGCAGGCCATCCCGTTCCAGTCTCTCCAGATGCGGAGGACCGAGTCCCCAGTCGCTCCCGGGTCGCCGCGGGACCACGTGAAGGTGAAAGTGCGGCACTTCCTGGCCGCTGCCGGTGCCATTGTTCTGATACATCAGAATACCGTCCGGGGAGTAGGCATCCACCAGTGCCTGCGCCAAGCGTCTGGCGGCAGCCATCACTGCGATATCCTCGGATTCTTCGAGGTCGAGCAGGGTCGGCACGTGACGTCGCGGGATTACGATGCACTGCCCGATCTCGAATTGGCGGCCATTCAGGAGAGTTAGCGTCAATTCGCACTTTTCGATGATCTGCCACTGATGGGCATTGCCGTTCGCGATTTCGCAGAAGTAGCAAGGATCGCCCTCCGGCATCGGGAAATGCCGCGACATCGTTGCTCAGCTCCGGCACATCAGTTGCTGCACCGGCGCGTCGTCGCTGTACCGTTCGCATTCGCGGGCACGTTTCAGCGCGACGGCGTACCACTCGAACTCGTCGAGGAACTTGCCGATGCGCTCGTCGTATACCGACTCCAGTGCATTCCCATCCTCGTCGAACGCATTCTGCACGCGCGGGATGGGGAACGCGCTCGGGATACTCGGCGTGCCGAGTTCCGCCAGGATGCCGCGCAGGTTGACCAGGCCGCGCACGCCACCGAAGGGTCCGCCGGAATACGTGACGATGGCGCTCGGCTTGTACAGGTATTCGCGCTGGAAGTGATCCAGCAGGTTCTTCAGTGCCGGCGGGATGCTGTGATTGTATTCGCCGCTGACGATGACGAAAGCGTCGGCGGCGTCGAGGATCCCGGCGACGCGTTGCATCTCGGCCGGCGCTTCGCCCTGTTCGTATTCCTTATACATGCGATCCAGAAGCGGCAGGCCGTGGGCGGCGGCATCGACCAGCGTCACGTCGTGACCGCGGGCTTCCAGGTGCCGCACGACGAATCGCGCCGCCTTGATGCCCTTGCGTTTTTCGCGGACGCTGCCGTAGATTACGGCGACCCGCAATGAGTTCGATTTTGACATGCCGGTATCTTAACAAGTTAGCGTGTACACTTGTGCGTATGTCGAAGAGCCCGCGAGTCTGCGACTGACCGTGTTCATCGGTCACTACGGCGTTGCTTTCGGAGCCAAGCGATACGCTCCCGCGGTTTCGTTAGGTTTTTTGTTCCTCGCGGCGCAGCTCGCAGATTTGATCTGGCCGAATCTCGTCCTGCTCGGTATCGAGCAGGTACGCATCGATCCGGGCGCGACCGTGATGACGCCGATGGATTTCGTGCATTACCCCTGGTCGCACAGCCTCGTCGCCCTGGTGGTGTGGGGTGGGCTGTTCGGGTTGCTGTATGCGGCGCTGACGCGCGCCGGGCGGACGGCGGCGCTGGTCATCGCCGCGGTCGTCGTCAGCCACTGGGTGCTCGACGTCGTCTCCCACCGGGCGGACGTGCCGGTGTTGCCGGGTGACGGCCTGCGCGTCGGTCTCGGCCTCTGGAATCACCCGGTCGCCGCCGTCGCGGTGGAACTGGCGATCTTCGGCGTCGGCCTCTGGCTGTACTTGAGTCGAACGACCGCGAACGATCGCATCGGCAGCTTCGGATTCTGGGCGCTGGTGCTGTTCCTGCTGGCAGTGTATGTCGGCAACGTACTCGGGCCGCCCCCACCGTCGGTCGCGGCCGTGGCCTGGTCCGCGCAGGCGATGTGGCTGCTGGTCCTGTGGGGATTCTGGGTCGACCGGCACCGCAGCGTGCGCGGCGCGAGCTGAGAGCACCCTAGTCGATCCGGCCGAGCGCGACGCGGATCGCCTCGCCGTTGACGCCGCTGGATTCCTCCGAGGCGAGGAACGCGATCATCGCCGCGACTTCCTCCGGCGTCGCGACGCGCCCCTGGCCGTAACCCGCGGCACGCTCCTCCCAGACCTGCTCGACCGTGATGCCGCGCTCGGCGGCCGCCGCGGCGGCCGAACGCTCCGACATCGACGTGCGTACCCAGCCGGGCAGCACGGCGTTCGACGTCACGCCGAACGGCGCGGCGTCGAGTGCGACCGAACGCATCAATCCGATCAAGCCGTGCTTTGAGCTGTTGTAGGCGCAACTCGCCGGTTCGGCGACGAGGCCGGACGTGGAGCTGGTGAAGACGATGCGCCCGTAACCGCGTTCGACCATTGTGCGCAATACGAGACGCGTCAGATAGAACGGCCCGTCGAGATTGATGTGCATCGTCTCGGCCCAGACCTCGGGTTCCTGTTTCCAGACGACGCGCTCGTGTGCCGAGCCGATGCCGTGATTGCAGATGAGGATGTCGATGGGGCCGAGCCGCTTTTCCGTCTCGGCGACGACGTGCGCACATCCCTCGGGTATGCCGAGATCGGCCACGCAGTAGTCGAGCCCGAGTTCGGCGAGATCCTTTTCGCCGCGTGCGACGCCCATCACCTTCGCGCCGCGCGATGCCAGCAGTTCGGCCGTCGCGCGCCCGATGCCGCGGCTGGCTCCGGTCACCAGCGCGACGCGTCCTTCGATTCCCGCCATGCCGTGCTCCTCAACATCGATTGGCGCCACCTTACGCGTTTCGCCAACCGGCCTCCAGCGCCCGCCTTTCTTCGATTGCCTCGCTGAACTAAGATGAGGGGCAAGGGCGCGCCGGTCGTCGTCGAGTTCACGTTGCCGGACAGCCAAGGGAAATCGGGAGACGGGCAAATGAGACGAGCGGCAACACTGATCGCATTGGGCTTGATCCTGTCTTCGTGTGGCGGACGGGTCGACTCCTTCGAAGAGGGCATGGAGGCACAGGCCGATCTCATGGAAGAGATGATCGACGTCCTCAAGGGTGTCGACGACGAAGCCTCCGCGAAGCAGGCCGCCGGCAGGATCGAGGAGATCGGCGCCAGGATGGCGGAGATCGCGAAGCGGATCTCGGCGCTACCGAGACCGGACGCCGAGGAGATGCAGAAGCTGGCCGAGAAGCAGCGCGACCGGATGCGGTCTATCCAGCAGGATGCGACGAAACAGATGACGAAGATCGCACAGTATCCCGTGCTGCGGGACGCATGGATGAAAGCCATGCGCGACATGCACGACGCGGACTAGGTGCGTTCACAGCAGGTCGAGCAGCAGCGGCAGTCGGGTGGGTCCCCTGTCAGACCTCCGGTTCCGAAGGGCTCCTGTCCTGGTCTGGTGTCGATCAATCATACAACGCCCGGCCCGACCCGCAATGGATGCGTGCTAGAATCAAACCTTGAAAATGCGGCATTATGGAATCTCGGCCTCGCCCTGGGTTGCAAGCGCGCAATAATGTGACCCACAAAAAGATCCGGAAAGGACTATGCACGTAAACGGGTCCTCGCTAGGAAGCAAGGCGTTCGGGGAGCACGCCGATCCCCGTCTTATCGTTGCGTATCAATCGCATCAGGATGGTCTGCGGTTCCTTTCGGAGGCGCTCGGACAGCACGGGGGCGTCGCGCTCATCCAGGGTCCCGGCGGGTCCGGGAAGACGACGATCGTTACCGAGCAGGCGGGCTGGTTGTCCAGGGACTCGTCCGTGGCGATCGTCGACGGCAAACAGCTGAGCCCGCAACGCCTGCTGACCGGCATGCTTTCGCAGTTCGGTATCGAAGCCGACACCGAGAACGACGAGCAGCTCATGGAACTCGTCGACGATTTCCTGACCGGCCAGCCATATCCGAACCCTGCACCCGTACTGATCGTCGACAACGTCGATCTGGCACCGTCGAGTTCGTTGCGCCTGCTGAACTGGCTTGCGGCGCTGGAAGTCCGCGACCGCTACGCGCTGCGCATCGTCCTGACCGGCCAGGAACGGATCGCGTCGCTGGTACGGCTCGACGGCATGCACAGCCTCGCCCGGCGCAATCCGGCGACGTATTCGCTCAACCCGTTGTCCGCCCGTGAGGCGATGATCTATCTGCGCACGCGCCTGATCGCCGCCGGCAGCGACGACAGCGAGACGGTGTTCCCGATCGACGTCACCGACCGGCTGTGTCGACTCTCTCGCGGCTGGCCCGGAGTACTGAACGGACTCGCGCTCGAACTCATCGTGCGCATGCAGGAGACGGAGACGCGGGAGTCGGCGCCGCGCGCGATCGTGACCCGTGACGGCGAGACGCTGCAGGAGCTCGCTCTGACGAAGCGGCAATACATCATCGGCCGCTCCAGGCTGGCCGACATCCTGATCGAGGACATGTACGTCAGCAAATTGCACGCCTTGCTGCAGGTCTACTCGAATGCACTCGTCCTGCTGGACCTCAACAGTACGAACGGCACGACGGTCAATTCCGCCGCGGCGCCCAAGACCGTCCTGAAGAACAACGACGTCATCTCGCTGGGACGGCACCGGATCAAGGTCGAGAACGTGCCGGTCATCGACGCGACCATGGACGAACTCGTCAAGGCCTCCGATACGCTGACGATCAGGAACCTCTCCGAGATACGCCGCCAGCGGGCGCGCCGCACCCTCGCCGTGCTGAAACACCACGGGACGTCCAACTGACCGGGTTTCGGCTCGTCAGCTGCCGCGGCGAGCCCGGATCAGGAAGTCACCGATAATGATGACGTCGTCGGGATGCAGGTCCTGATGCGACACTTCCTTGAAGTTCACTTTCGTGCCATTGAAACTGTTCAGGTCTTCCACGGAAATTTTGGTCGGCGTGCACAGCAACAGCGCGTGATGGCGGCTGACGTACTTGCTGTCGAGGCACAGATCACAGTCCTCGTCACGGCCGAGCATGCAGCGCGCAGGCATCTCGGTGATCATGACCGTCCGTTCAACCTTGCCGTCCCTGATAACGTCGAAACGGCCGATACCGCCGGCCGGCAGCTCTTCCTCGGGTTGCAGCACCGGCACCGCGTCCTCCGGTTCCGGTAGCTGCTCGGACAATATCGTCAGGGTCGACGTCAGGTCCACGCTCTGGGCGGCAATCTCTGCCGTCAGGTTAGCGATTTGCGCGTCCTTGGTCGCGACGTCGGTCTTGAGTGCCTCGAAGGCTTCCGCTTCGGACTGAAGGCGGGTGCATTCCTCCCGGGAGGCCTCGAGCTGTTCCTCGAGATCGTCGACCCGCCTGGCCTTCTCGATCGCCGATTCGAGCTCCTTGCGCAGCTCCGCGACGGTCTCATGCAACTCGGATTGCAGTGCCTCGAGTTTGCCGATCCGTTGCTCGGACTTCTCGACATCCTTGCGGGCGGCTTTCGCCGCCCGCTGCTCGGCTTTCAGCTCCGCAGCAAGCTTCTTCGTGCTCTTATCGTGTTCGGCGAGTTCCAGCCTCAGACGCCCGGTCTCGTCGGCGCCTTCGCGGACTGTCCTGGCCAGCGTCCGGGCTTCGTCCGAGCGGCTGCCGAGTTTTTCCGAGAGTTCGGCGATCGTGCGGTCACGCTCGGTGATGTCCTGCTGCGCCGCGCTCTTCTCGGACTTCAGCCGGTCGATCTGTTCGGACACCCTTGCGAGGCGCGCCAGCAGTTCGTCGACGTCCACGCTCGGGCCATACGCCGGAGCCGGGGGTGCCGACTCGCCTTTCTTGTCGGCGTGCGCCACGCGGGCGGCGATCCTCACCTCGTTCGCGTCGGCAGGGACGCCGGAGTCGGTCTTGCGCCGCCCCTGGTCGCCCATCGGTATGACATAAGGGGGTAGCTGCTCTGATTCGGCGACGGAACGCACGGCGTCCCCGGTAATGGGATGCTGTTTGCGCTCGACCGCCTCGACCAGCAGCACTTCGCACAGCCGGTTGATCTGGCCGGGGATGCCGCCGGTAAACCGGTGGATCATGGGGTAGGCGTCGTCGGCCAGGATATCGGGGGCCGAACCGCCGGCCAGGCTGAGCCGGTGCCGGACGTAGTCGGCCGTCTCGGTCTCCGAATAAACGCGGATGTGGAAGTCCACGACGTCGCGGAACCGGAGCTGCTGCATCGCGGGGGAATCGATGATCCGCCGGATGTGCGAGTTGCCGGTGATTACCGCGCTGATGACACGCCGTTCATCGACCGTCGTCTCCGCGATGAGGCGCAATTGCTCGAGTACCGACGGGCTGACGTGATGGGCATTGTCGATAATCAGCAGCACCGTGTCCCCGGCCTTGGCCCGGTGCACGAGGAACTCCGTCGTGATGCGGCGCAATTCACCGGGTTTTCCGGTGATGTCGTTGAATCCCAGTTGGCGAAGGAACGCGCAGTAGAAGTCAGTCTCGTCGCTGCAGGTCTCGTCGACGGTCGCGTAGTAGGTCTCGTCGCTGAGACCGGCGACATAGCGATTCAGGAGCGTCGTCTTGCCGGAGCCGTCCGCGCCCCGCAGGACGACCAGATGGTCGGTCTCGCGAGCGGCACGATCGAGGTACGACATCAGCAGGGTGTATTGCTCGACGTCGTAAATCTCGGTCGGGTCGGAAAGCCGCGCAAATGGCGACCTCGTCAACCCGAAGTAGTCGAGACAGTTCAGCTCAGCAGGGTTCTCTTGCGCACGCGCCACGCATCGATTCCCGTTTTGTCATTATTTTTGCGCGATCATCCTATTCTTTATTCGACGGGATGACGCGCCTCGCCGCCAAGACCCCTCTCTGGCGGAACGCACTTATTTTGATACATATATCAACAGGTTGGAAATGGAATGTCCATCCCTACGATAGTATTAACATAACTTATTGAAATATAAAGATTATTGTTTGTTACAAAACGACGAAATCGGTACCGAGCTGCCGGATTTTGCAGCAATTCCCGGCAATGCGGCCTCGCGTTATAGGATAGGCCAATATGGACGAGTTGCTCGAGGCCGCGATCGAAGAAGCGCGGGCCGGACTGGCCGAGGGCGGAATTCCGATCGGCGCGGCACTGGCGATCGACGGCGAGATCGTCGGTCGTGGCCACAATCGGCGCATCCAGCGCGGCAGCCCGGTGCTGCATGCCGAGATGGACTGCCTGGAGAATGCGGGCCGCCTGCCCGCGGCGTCGTACCGCAGGGCGGTACTCTGTTCGACGCTGTCGCCCTGCGACATGTGCAGCGGCGCGATATTGCTGTACGGCATTCCGAAAGTCATCGTCGGCGAAAACCGCAGCTTCAGGGGACCCGAGGACTACCTGCGGTCGCGCGGCGTCGAGCTCGACATCGTCGACAGCGAGGAGTGCCGACGCCTGATGCTGGATTTCGTTGCCGCGAATCCGGCACTGTGGGACGAGGACATCGGAGAAACCGGTTAACGGCACCAGGGAGTTGCCATGAAGTATCGCCATCTCGGCAGAGCGGGTATCCAGGTCAGCGCACTGTCGTTCGGATCCTGGGTGACGTTTCACCACCAGTCGGGCATCGACGATGCCGTCGAGATGATGGGGGCCGCTTTCGATGCCGGCGTCAACTTCTTCGACAACGCCGAAGTCTATGCGGGCGGCAAATCCGAAGAGGTCATGGGAGCGGCGCTGCGCAAGCTGGGCTGGCGCCGGGGCAGCTACCTCGTTTCCACCAAGCTTTACTGGGGCCTGCACGAGAATCCCAACGAACGGCAGACGCTCAACCGCAAGTACCTGCTCGAGGCGATCGACGGTTCGCTGGCGCGCCTCGGCCTGGACTATGTGGATCTGCTGTACTGCCACCGCGCGGACGCATCGACACCCCTCGAGGAGACGGTGTGGGCGATGCACGACATCATCGCGCGTGGCAAGGCGCTGTACTGGGGCACGTCGGAGTGGGAAGCCGGGCAGATCCTCGATGCCATCGCCAT
>JBAUVS010000615.1:0-3551 GCA_049583345.1 Woeseiaceae bacterium | reverse complement strand
CACGCGGCCTGGCTGCACGAACTCGAGTTCACCGGCGGCGGCCAGTGAAACTCGCCTCGCTGAAGGACGGCCGCGACGGCCGCCTCGTGGTGGTGTCGCGGGATCTGCGCCGCTGCCTCGATGCGGCGGACGTGGCGGCGACGCTGCAGGCCGCGCTGGACGACTGGATCGCCGTGCGGCCGGGACTCGACGATCTCGCGGCGCGCTGCGAGGCCGGCGAGGGCGAGCGCTTCGACGAGGCGTCCTGTGCATCGCCGCTGCCGCGGGCGTTCCAGTGGGCGGACGGCTCGGCCTACGTCAATCACGTGGAACTCGTCCGCAAGGCGCGCGGCGCGCAGATGCCCGAGAGTTTCTGGACCGAGCCGCTGATGTACCAGGGCGGCTCGGACGCCTTCCTGGGTCCGCGGGACGATATCGCCGTGCCGGACGAGAGCTTCGGAATCGACTTCGAGGCCGAGATCGCCGTGATCACCGGGGACGTGCCGATGGGCGCGCATCCGGCGGCGGCGGCCGGCCATATCCGCCTGCTGATGCTCGTCAACGACGTGTCGCTGCGCGGACTGATCCCGGCCGAACTCGCCAAGGGTTTCGGCTTCTTCCAGTCGAAGCCTTCCAGCGCGTTCTCGCCGGTGGCGGTCACGCCGGACGAACTCGGCGCGGCGTGGTACGACAACAAGGTGCATCTGCCCCTGCTGTCGACCCTGAACGGCGAACCGTTCGGCAGGCCCGATGCCGGTGTGGACATGACCTTCGACTTCGCGACGCTGATCGCGCATGCGGCCAGGACGCGGCCGCTGTCGGCGGGCACGATCATCGGTTCCGGCACGGTGTCGAACAGGCTGGACGACGGCCCGGGCCGGCCGATCGCCGATGGCGGCGCGGGTTACTCCTGCATCGCCGAGATGCGGATGATCGAGACCATCGAGTCCGGCGCACCGAAAACCGCGTTCATGAAATTCGGCGATCGGGTGCGCATCGAGATGCAGGACGCGGCGGGTGCCTCGATCTTCGGTGCCATCGAGCAGACGGTGGTCCCCGGGCAACTGGAGGCGGCTTCGCGTTAGACTAGTCGTTCGCACGACCTCGACGGAGCCTTTCCATGAACCCATTTGCGATTGCCGGACTCCAGGTGCCCGTCATATCGCACGGCGACAACGTGCAGGCGCTCTCGCACCGCATCGATGCCTGCATGGCCAAATACCCGTGGGTGCAGATGATCGTGCTCAGCGAGCTGGCGGCGCACGGGCCGTTGCACAACCCCGAGCCGGCCGACGGCCCGACCGAGACGGCGTTCCGGCGTGCCGCGGGGCGGCACGCTATCTGGCTGGTCCCCGGTTCCTATTTCGAACTGGCCGACGACGGCAAGATCTACAACACCGCGCCCGTCCTGGATCCTGCCGGGAATGTCGTCACGCGGTACCGGAAGATGTTCCCGTTCCTGCCCTACGAGCATGGCGTGGAGTACGGAGCGGAGTTCTGCGTGTTCGACGTGCCGGACGCGGGCCGCTTCGGGGTATCGATCTGCTACGACATCTGGTTTCCGGAGACGACGCGTTCGCTCGCGGCGCTCGGCGCCGAAGTCCTGCTGCACCCGGTGCTGACCAACAGCGTCGATCGGGACGTCGAATTGAGCATGGCCCGGGCCAGCGCGGCACAGTTCCAGATGTACGTATTCGACGTCAACGGACTGGGCGCCGGCGGCGTGGGGCGCTCCTGCATCGTGGATCCGGCGGGCGGCGTGCTGCACCAGGCGGGCACGGCGGAGGAGATCATGCCGATCGAAGTCGATTTCGACGCGGTCCGGCGGCAGCGCGAGGCGGGACTGCAGGGACTCGGCCAGCCGTTGAAGAGTTTCCGCGACCGCAAGGTCGATTTCCCCGTGTACGATCGCGCGAGCAGCGGTACGCACTACTGGGACCGGCTCGGCGCCCTCGAGATGCCGGCGCGCGGCGGGCGGGCGATGGCGCCGCGCCCGGGCCCGGCTTGTCCTCCGGGCGAGGATCCTGTAGACTCGTAGATTACTGATTATTAAGAATAATTTCACGGAACAGCTATCGACAAGCGATCCGATTTCGACGATTACTACAGCGCGACACAGCTGCGCAGCGATCGGTGGAGCGCGTTCAAGGATGCGGCCAAGCGCCTGCAGCAGTTCCACGAGGCCGGCCGCGACCTGGCCTCGCTGAGGCAAAAGGCCGCCGGCATCCTCGAATCCCTCGAGCCGATCGAGGCCTACTGGGCGTTTCCCTCGCGGGCCGGTTTCGAGTACCTCAAGTTACAGCTGGCGCGCGGCAATTTCGTGGAACTGTCCGCGCTCGCGACCCGGATCGTGCGCGCACTGACCAGCGGCGCCTATCGCAGGCGCTTCATTCCGATCGGCTTCGAATCCGCCGAGGAGGAGGAGGCCGAAGCGGCGGAAGACACGCCCGAAGGCCGTACGCATGCGCGGCCCTACTTCGAAGTCCTCGTCGTCGACCTGTTGACGCCGGCGCAGGAACGCAGCTTGCGCGCGAATCTCGCGCAGATGCGCCGGGTGGAGGACCCGTTCATCTACGAGGCGGTCATCGTGCCGTCGATGGAAGATGCCGCGATCGCGATACTGGTCAATCACAATATCCAGGCGGTGGTCGTGCGCTTCGGTTTCGAGCTGCGCTCGAAGTGTCACCTGAGCATACTGAACCGCTACCTGTCCCGCGTCGGCGACGAAGATCTCGAGCTGCTGGATCCCGAGGAGTACGGCCCCGAGCTGTGCCGCCTCATTCGGCGGATCCGTCCCGAACTCGATGTGTACCTGGTCACGGATCAGAGCGTGGAGGAGGTCGCCGGCACGGACCTCGGTAACTGCCGGCGCGTGTTCTACAACACCGAGGATTTCACCGAGCTGCACCTCAACATCCTGCGCGGCGTCAACGAGCGCTTCGAGACGCCGTTCTTCAATGCGTTGAAGAAATACTCGCGACAGCCCACGGGCGTGTTCCACGCGCTGCCGATCAGCCGCGGCAAGTCGATCGCCCGCTCGCACTGGATCCAGGACATGGGCGAGTTCTACGGCGCCAACATCTTCCTGGCGGAGACCTCGGCGACGTCGGGCGGGCTGGACTCCCTGCTCGAACCGTCCGGCCCCATCAAGCGGGCGCAGACGCTCGCGGCGCGGGCGTTCGGCGCGCAGCACACGTTCTTCTCGACGAACGGGACATCGACCTGCAACAAGATCGTCGTGCAGGCCATCGCGCGGCCGGGCGACATCATCCTCGTCGATCGCGACTGCCACAAGTCGCATCATTACGGTTTCGTGCTGGCCGGTGCCGAGGTCGTGTACCTGGACAGTTATCCGCTGCATCCCTGGTCGATGTACGGCGCCGTACCGCTCCGGGAGATCAAGCAGCGCCTGCTCGATATGAAACGGGCGGGTCTCCTCGATCGTGTGCGCATGCTGCTGCTGACCAACTGCACGTTCGACGGCATCGTCTACAACGTCGAGCGCGTGATGGAGGAATGCCTCGCCATCAAACCGGACCTGATCTTCCTGTGGGACGAAGCGTGGTTCGCGT
>JBAUVS010000614.1:0-8078 GCA_049583345.1 Woeseiaceae bacterium | reverse complement strand
TCACCACGCCGAGCAGGGCAAACGCAAACACGCTGAGCAGGACCGATATCCCGATGAAAACCACCCCCGCGACGATGACGAGGAGATTGGCGAGCGGATTGCCGGCCTGGAAGCTGCCCTTTGCATGTGTCTCGCGCACGTTGCGTCGTTTCCTGAAGTCTTTTATATCAATAAGTTATAAAACATAACTAATCTAAATTGTTATGTTCTGCCGTAATCCGTCGTCCCTTGAGACCCGCCACCAGTGTATCCGTTCGATATCGCGTCGCAAGCTTGTATCCGGGCACGGCAGCATCGACAATTCGCGGCGCGCATCCAGCCCTGCTGGCCGCTGGCCGGCGCCGTACGCAAGCAGCGGAGAGGTGGCAGAGCGGTTGAATGCACTGGTCTTGAAAACCAGCAAGGGTTAGTAGCCCTTCGTGGGTTCGAATCCCACCCTCTCCGCCACCCCGCTTTGCCGCGGACCGCAATGGTCTGCGGGTTTCCCGTATCCAGAGCTGCAGGTCGCCGTGCTATTAGTGAGTGGCCGGAGCGAAACCTGCGCACCGGGCGGAGCGTAACCATGAAAAGCCTCTCCATCCTTGCATTGCTCGTCGCGGTCCTGGCCCTTGCAGGCGGTTGCGACGAACAGAAAGCCATGTCGGAGCGGGGTTTCCGGCTCCCCGACGGCGACGCCGCCGCCGGCCGGGAAACGTTCCTGTACATGCACTGCAACCAATGCCACACGATTCGCGGCGAGGAGCTGCCGAAAGTGCCCGGCTTCGAGCCGTACGTCGAACTCGGCGGGCCGGTAACCCGGGTCAAGACCTACGGCGAACTCGTGACGGCGATCATCAATCCGTCGCACAAACTCGCCGAAGGCTACAAGAAGGAAGTCGTTTCCGAGGACGGCAAGTCGAAGATGTACGTGTACAACAGCTTCATGACCGTCCAGGAACTCACGGATCTGGTGATGTTCCTGCAGCCTTACTACGACGTGATCCCGCCGCAGTTCCAGTATCGGGTCTACCCGTAGATCGCGCTCTGGCCGCCCATGTAGGGGCGCAGCACGTCCGGCACGCGGACACTGCCGTCGGCTTGCTGGCAGTTCTCCATGACCGCAATCAGCGCGCGCCCGGCCGCGACCCCGGAGCCGTTGAGCGTGTGGATCAGCTCGGGCTTGCCGGTGTCCGGATGTCGACGCCGGGCCTGCATGCGGCGGGCCTGGAAGTCGCGGCAGTTGCTGCACGAGGAGATCTCCCGGTAGCGGGCCTGCCCCGGCAGCCAGACCTCGAGGTCGTACGTCCTGGCCGACCCGAAGCCGACGTCGCCGGCACACAGCGCTACGACGCGATACGGCAGTTGCAGGCGCTGCAATATCGTCTCCGCATGGCCGGTCAGTTCTTCCAGCGCCCGCCCGGAATCGTCGGCCGCCACCAGTTGCACCAGCTCGACTTTTTCGAACTGGTGCTGGCGGATCATGCCGCGCGTGTCCTGGCCGTACGAACCGGCTTCGGAGCGGAAGCACGGGGTATGCGCCGTATAGCGGAGCGGTAGGCGGTCCGCGTCGAGGATCGCGTCGCGGGCGAGGTTGGTCAGCGGCACTTCGGCCGTCGGTATCAGGTAGAACGGCGTCTCGGTTGCGGTCCGGAACAGGTCCTGCTCGAACTTCGGCAGCTGGCCCGTGCCGATGAGGGCCTGCTCCTGTACGAGATACGGAACGTAGGCCTCGGCATAACCGTGCTCGGTCGTGTGCACGTCGAGCATGAACTGGATCAGCGCACGCTGGAGCCGGGCCAGAGCGCCGCGGATGACGACGAAGCGCGACCCCGAGATCCGGCTCGCCGCATCGAAATCGAGCATGCCGAGCCCCTCCCCCAGCGCGACGTGATCGCGCGGTTCGAATGCGAATTTCGCCGGTTCTCCCCAGCGCCGCAGCTCGACATTGTCGGCGTCGTCCCGGCCGTCCGGCACGTCGTCGTCCAGCAGGTTCGGCAGGCCGAGTTCGATCGCGCGGATCTCGGCCAGCACGGTCTGCAGTTCGGCCTCGCGCGTCTCGAGCGCCTCGCCCAGTTTTTTCACCGACGCCAGCAGCGGCGCGATGTCCTCGCCGTGTGCCTTCGCCGTGCCGATGTCCTTCGAGCTCCGGTTGCGCTCGTTGCGCAGCTCCTCGGTCTCGACCTGCAGCGCCTTGCGTCGCTCGTCCAGTTTCAGATAGGCGTCGGTGTCGAACGTGAAGCCGCGTCTCGCCAGGTTGGCTGCCACGTCCGCTGCGGCCTGTCGCAATAACTTGGGATCGATCATTGTTTCCTGATCTCGGCCAGCATTTCGCGGATCTTCGACTCCAGTCCGCGCGGCACGGGATGATAATACGTACGCACTTCCATGTCGTCGGGGAAGTAGCGCTCGCCCCTTGCGACGCCGCCCTCCTCGTCATGCGCGTATCGGTAATGCTTCCCGTAGCCGAGTTCTTTCATCAGGCGCGTCGGCGCGTTTCGCAAGTGCAGGGGCACTTCGAGTGAACCGGATTCGCGAGCGTCCTCGAGTGCACGTCCCGCGGCGAGATAGACGGCATTGCTCTTCGGCGCGCAGGCGAGATACACGACGGCCTGTGCCAGCGCCAGCTCTCCTTCGGGGCTGCCCAGGCGTTCCAGCACGTCCCATGCGTCGAGTGCCAGTGCCAGGGCACGGGGATCGGCATTGCCGACGTCCTCGGAGGCGACCCGGATCATGCGTCGCGCGATGTAGAGCGGATCGCAGCCGCCGTCGATCATGCGCATCAGCCAGTACAGGGAGGCGTCGGGATCGGAGCCGCGCACGGATTTATGCAGCGCGGAGATCTGGTCGTAGAAGACCTCGCCCTGCTTGTCGAAGCGGCGATGCCCGCCGGCGATCACTTCCCGCACCACGGCTTCGGGAATCTCGGGGTCCGGACTGAGGTCGGCGGCGAGCTCGAGCAGGTTCAATGCCCGCCTTGCATCGCCGTCGGCCGCCCGGCAGATCAGGAGCAGGCCGTCACCCGCCAGCGAAAACCGGCCGCCGAAGCCACGCGCTGCGTCCTCGAGTGCCTGCCCAAGGATCGCCGCGAGGGCCGCCTCGTCGAGGGCTTTCAACACGTAGATCCGCGCCCGCGACAGCAGCGCGTTGTTCAACTCGAAGGACGGGTTCTCCGTCGTCGCGCCGATGAACGTGAGCGTGCCGTCCTCGACGAAGGGCAGGAACGCGTCCTGCTGCGCCTTGTTGAAGCGATGGACCTCGTCGAGAAACAGCACCGTGCCCCGGTTCGCCGACTGCCGGTACGCGCGCGCTTCGGCGACCGCCGCACGGATGTCCTTCACGCCCGCCATCACCGCGGAAAGTGCGATGAAATGCGCTGCGCTGCGGCCGGCGACGAGCCGCGCGAGCGTCGTCTTGCCCGTACCCGGAGGACCCCAGAAGATCATCGAGTGCGGCCGGCCCTGCTCGATGGCGCGCCGCAGCGGTTTGCCCTCCGCCAGCAGCTGCGGCTGTCCGTGGAACTCCTCGAGACGGGCCGGACGCATCCGGTCCGCCAGCGGCCGCGCCGGGTCCGTCAGCGTCTCGTCGGCGAAGAGATCAGTCGGCTCCGGCACTGTCGGCCCTCCGGCGACGCCCGGCGTCATTGCGGACCGGCGTCCGCGACCGCGGGCACGCCGACGACGTCGACGCCCTCGGGAACGGTGAACACGAAGCGTTGTGCGGGGATCGGCTCGTTGACGGTCACGTCGTGCAGCGCCACCAGCGTGGTCTGGTCCAGGTTGTCCCGGAACACCATCCGGTGCAAGCCGTCCTTCGCGAAACCGAGCTGGACCTCGAGGAAGCCGCTGTCCGTGTTTTTCGGCTTCAAGCGCACCCAGGTCGTGCCCGAATCCTCGTAGCTGCCTTCGTAATCGAACTGATCCAGCGCCCCTTGCGTGCCGCCGAGCAGCATGGCCGGCGTGTCCGCCAGTGCGGCGGCCTGCGGTTTGACGGTCACCTGTGCGAGGTCGACGTCATAACTCCACAGGTTGAGGCCGTCGGCGATCAGCCACTGTTCGTACGGCTCGGTGTAGGTCCAGCGGAAGCGCCCCGGACGCTGGATCTCGAGGGTGCCGTGGGTCCGTTCCACGACCGCGCCAGTATCGTCGAGCAGCACCTGTTCGAAGCCGGCCTCGAGCGTGACCATGTTGTTGACGAATTCGTCGACGAGACGCCTGCCGGGATCTTGCTCGCCGGAACCCGCGAAGGCCCGCGTCGCGGCAAGGAGTAGCACCAGGTGCAAGAGTGGCCGACGCATCCCCGGACCCCTAGTCCTCGGCCGCCGTCGGAACCAGGATTTCCCGCGTCCCGTTGGACTGCAACGGGCCGACCAGTCCAGCCGCCTCCATCGACTCCACCATCCGCGCCGCCCGGTTATAGCCGATCTTCAGGCGCCGCTGGACGCCGGAGATCGACGCCTTGCGCGTCTCCATCACCACCTGCACGGCCTGATCGTACAGGGGATCCTGCTCGGCATCGGACTCCTCCGCCGGCAGCTTGTCGATACCGGCGAGGCCCGGCGTCGGGCTTGCCGGCCCGTCGAGCACCTCATCGTGGTATCGGGGCGTACCGCTCTTTTTCAGTTGCCGTACGACCGCGTGCACTTCATGGTCCGCGACGAACGCACCGTGTACGCGGGTCGGTACCGAGGTACCGGGCGGCAGGTACAGCATGTCTCCGTGGCCGAGCAGGTTCTCCGCTCCGATCTGGTCGAGGATCGTGCGCGAGTCGACCTTCGCCGACACCTGGAAGGCGATCCGGCACGGGATGTTCGCCTTGATCAGGCCGGTAATCACGTCGACCGACGGACGTTGCGTCGCCAGCAGCATGTGGATGCCGGAGGCGCGCGCCTTCTGCGCGAGGCGGGCGATGATCTCTTCGACCTTCTTGCCGACGATCATCATCATGTCCGCCAGTTCGTCGATGATGACGACGATGAACGGCAGCGGCGTCAGCGTGGGCAGTTCCTCCGGTTCGTCCTCCTCGAACGGCGGCGGGACGTAAGTGGGATCCCGGATCGGCTTGCCCGCGGCAATGGCTTCCTTCACCTTGCGGTTGTAGCCGCCGATGTTACGCACGCCGAGCGACGACATCAGGCGGTAACGGCGATCCATCTCCGCCACGCACCAGCGCAGCGCATTCGCGGCGTCTTTCATGTCGGTGACGACCGGCGCCAGCAGGTGCGGTATGCCCTCGTAAACGGAGAGCTCGAGCATCTTCGGATCGATCATGATCAGGCGCACCTGCTCCGGGTGCGTCTTGTAGAGCAGGCTCAGAACCATGGCGTTGATCGCGACGGATTTGCCGGAACCCGTCGTACCGGCGATCAGCAAATGCGGCATGCGCGCCAGGTCCGCGACGACGGAATTACCGCCGATGTCCTTGCCCAGCGCCAGCGTCAACGGCGACACGAGGTCGTCGAAGGCGCGCGATTTCAGAATCTCGCCGAGCGTGACCAGCTCGCGGTTCTGATTCGGGATTTCCAGTCCGACGAAAGACTTGCCGGGAATCACTTCCACGACACGCACGCTGACGACCGACAGCGAACGCGCAATGTCCTTCGCAAGGTTCGAGATCTGGCTCACCTTGACGCCGGGCGCCGGGTCCAGTTCGAAGCGGGTGATCACCGGCCCGGGCGACACCGACTTGACCTCGACGTCCACGCCGAAGTCCTTGAGCTTGAGCTCGACGAGACGGGACATCGCTTCGAGCGATTCCTCGGAATAGCCCTTCTGATGCGGCGGCGGATCGTCGAGCAGCGCGAGCGGCGGCAGTTCCCCGGCGGCCGGAGGATCGAACAGCGGCACCTGGCGTTCGCGCTCGGCACGGACGCTGGGTTCCAGTGCCGGGATCACGGGTTCGATGCGCGGTGGAAGCCGGCCTGCCGTGCGCTTCTTTTCCACTTCCACGATGTCCTGGCGGGCCGCGGACTGGCGGCGGCCCTCTGCCCGGTCGCGCAGCTCGCCGAGCTTCGCGCGGGCCTTCTCGTAGCCCAGCAGGCACACGCGGCGGATCCGGTCCATTACGCTGAACCACGAGATACCGAGGAACAGGGACACGGACGCGACCCAGATCACGAACAGGAGTGCGCTCGCGCCGAGCAGTTTCATGACCGCCGCGAGGCGCAGCCCGACGATCTGGCCGATGATGCCGCCGGCCGTCTCGTTGAAGCCGACGGGCGAGAAGTGCAGCGTGGCCAGTGCACAGCTCGTGACGAGGGTCGCCACGAAGCCGCCGATCCGCAACGTGTAGTCCATCCTCGTGAGCATGTGCTGGGTTTTCTGTTCCCGATACAGCATCCAGCCCAGGTAGAACACCATGACGGTGAACAGATACGCCGGACGACCGAAGAAATTAAACAGCAGGTCTGCCAACAGCGCGCCGACGCGGCCGATGCCGTTGTGGACTTCGCCGCCACTGGTCGCCTGACTGAATCCCGGATCGGCGGGATCGTAGGTATAGAGTGCGTACCAGAGGATCAGCGCGAGAGCCCCGAACACGTACAGTGCGCCTTCCCGGAGCGCGCGCGACACCTGGGCGGAGAGTCCGCTGGTCGACTGTACCTTCTTTTGGGCTCGTGCCATATCTACAGTAAACTGAAATCCATCAAGTGCCGGCCGGAACGCAAATGCCCGCGTCGGCGCCCTTGAAACCGCCGTGGCGGGCCGTATTTCAAGGGCTTGAGCGGGCAGATTCTTGCGATGGCCAATACGGGCAAAATTATACATGACTGAAATACGCCACAGGCGGCTCATCATCCTCGGTTCCGGCCCGGCCGGCTATGCCGCCGCGGTCTATGCGGCACGCGCCAATCTCGAGCCCATGGTCGTCACGGGCGTGGAACAGGGCGGACAGCTGATGACCACGACCGACGTGGACAACTGGCCCGGCGACGTCGAGGGCCTGCAGGGACCGGAACTGATGGACCGCATGTTGCGCCATGCCCAGCGCTTCGATACCGAGATCGTCAATGATCATATCCATACCGCGGACCTGTCGGTCAGGCCGTTTCGGCTCGATGGCGACTACGGCAGCTACAGCTGCGACGCACTGATCATCGCGACCGGCGCGACCGCCAGGTACCTTGGACTGCCGTCGGAGGAAGCGTTCAAGGGGCGCGGCGTGTCGGCCTGCGCCACCTGCGACGGCTTTTTCTATCGCGGCAAGGACGTCGCCGTCGTCGGGGGCGGCAACACGGCCGTCGAGGAGGCCCTGTATCTTAGCAACCTCGCCTCGAAGGTGACGCTCGTCCACCGCCGCGATCAGCTCCGCGCCGAGAAGATCCTGCAGGACCATCTGTTCGAAAAGGCGAAAGACGGCAACGTCGAGTTACTGTGGGACCACGTCGTCGACGAAGTGCTCGGCGACGAGTCCGGCGTCACCGGGCTGCGCCTGCGCAGTACGAAAGACGCGTCCGCGACCGACGAGATCGATCTGGCGGGCGTTTTCATCGCGATCGGACACACTCCGAATACACAGCTGTTCGAAAACCAGCTCGAGATGAGGAACGGCTACATCGTCGTGCGTTCAGGCATCGAAGGCAATGCGACGGCGACGAGCGTGCCGGGCGTGTTCGCGGCCGGCGACGTCGCGGACCAGGTATACCGCCAGGCCGTCACGTCGGCCGGCGCCGGTTGCATGGCCGCGCTGGATGCCGAAAAGTATCTCGATGCGCTCGAATCGGACGACCGCGACGTCAAGGCCCCGCACGCGGCGGCGTGACCTGCCGGGGCCCTGATGCAGGTCTCCGTCAATGCTGCGATCGGCGATATCGACGCCGCCGAGTGGAACGCCCTCGGCGACGGCGACTGTCCGTTTCTGCGCCACGAATTTCTCGCTGCCGCCGAGGACAGCGGGTCCGTATCGGCCGCCTCGGGCTGGACGCCGAGGCACCTGACGTGCCGGCAGGACGGCCGCCTGATCGGCGCCATGCCTCTCTACGAGAAGTCGCATTCCTGGGGCGAATTCGTATTCGACTGGGCATGGGCCCGGGCCTACGAGCAGGCCGGGCTCTCGTACTACCCGAAGCTGGTCTCGGCGGTACCGTTCACACCGGCCCCGGG
>JBAUVS010000613.1:0-3020 GCA_049583345.1 Woeseiaceae bacterium | reverse complement strand
GCAAGTACGCGTTGATTGACACGGCCGGTATCCGCCGCCGGTCCCGCGTGCAGCAAGCCATCGAGAAGTTCAGTATCGTCAAGGCGCTGCAGGCGATCGACCATGCCGAGGTCGTGATCGCGGTGCTCGATGCCCACGAAGGCGTCACGGAACAGGACGTGAGCCTGCTGGGCCTCATACTCGAACGCGGCCGCGCGCTCGTCGTCGTCACCAACAAGTGGGACGGCCTGAGTGCAGACGCGCGCAAGCACGTCCGCGACGAGCTCGACCGGCGCCTGCCGTTCCTCGACTTTGCCGAGCGCATCGCGATCTCGGCGTTACACGGCACTGCCGTGGGCGACCTGCTGCCGGCAGTCGAGCGTGCCTACCGGGCGGCGAGCCGCGACCTGTCGACGACCGAGCTCACGCGGGAGCTCGAGAGCGCGGTGACGGCGCATCCGCCGCCGCTGGTGCGTGGACGTCGAATCCGCCTGCGCTACGCTCACCAGGGGGGACGCAATCCGCCGGTGATCGTGATCCACGGCAACCAGACCGAGCAGGTTCCCGACGCCTATCGCCGTTACCTGGTGAATCACTTCCGTAAGGCGTTCAAGTTGAAGGGCACGCCCATACGTCTGCATTTCAAGTCCGGAATCAACCCTTACAAGGACAAGCGCAATACGCTGACGCCGCGCCAGGCACGCCGGCGCAAGCGCCTGATAAAGCACGTCAAGCGATAGCCGGCGGACATAAGAACGGACGATAAGCATAGAAGCGTTTTTGCTTTAGGAGCCCGCCCCGGCGGGCGACAGCCGTGTTATAAGAGCCCGAGCCAAACCGGAGTCCCACCATGGGCCCAGCAACAAAGACCGTCACCTTGCCCGGGCGCTTCACCATGCACCGTGCCGGCTACCTGGAGTCGCCGGTCCAGGCCTACGAGACCTGGGGCGAGCTCAATGCGGCGCGCGACAACGGTATCCTGATCTTCAGCGGCCTGTCGCCGTCGGCACACGCCGCCTCGTCGGCCGAGGACCCCTCGACCGGCTGGTGGGAAGACATGATCGGTCCCGGCCTGCCGCTCGACACGAATCGCTACTTCGTGATCGCCGTGAACTCACTGGGCAGTTGCTTCGGGTCGACCGGGCCTGCGTCGGTCAATCCCGAGACCGGCGAGCGGTATCGCCTGAGTTTCCCGGTGCTCACTCTCGAGGACGTCGCCGAAGCGGCCTGGCGTGTCGTCCGCCACCTCGGCATCGAGCAGCTGCACTCGGTCGTGGGCTGTTCGATGGGCGGCATGAGCGGGCTCGGCTTTTGCGTGCGCCACCCGGAGGCGACGAAGGCGTTCATCTCGATCTCGTCGGGCGCGAGGGCGTTGCCGTTCTCGATCGCCGTCCGCTCCCTGCAGCGCGAAATGATCCGGTGCGATCCCAGGTGGGAAGGCGGCAACTACGATCCGGACGACCCGCCGATCTCCGGTCAGCGCCTCGCGCGCAAGCTGGGCATGATCACCTACCGGTCGGCGAAGGAGTGGGATCAGCGCTTCGGGCGCGAACGGGCGCAGGACGAGGACAAGACCGGCGCACAGTTCAAGATCGACTTCTCCGTCGAACTCTACCTCGAGTATCACGCGAAGAAATTCAGCGGCGGCTTCGATGCGAACTGCTACCTGTACCTGTCGCGGGCATCGGACCTGTTCGATCTTGCGGAACACGGTGGCTCCCTGCGGGCGGGCTTCGCGAAACTCAGGCTCGAACGCGCGCTCGTGATCGGCGTCGAGACCGACATCCTGTTTCCGCTGCACCAGCAGCGGGAACTCGCACAGGGTTTCGAAGACGCGGGCATCGACACGACGCTCGTCGAACTCGATTGCATCCGCGGGCACGACTCGTTCCTGGTCGAGATGGATGCGTTCCGGCCGGTGATCTGCGACTTTTACGACAGCGGTTGCGTTTAGGATTCGTCCTACGGCGCTTCTTTCGGCAGCAGCAGCGCCGGGTCCACGGCGGTGCCGTTGAGGTAGGTCCCGAAATGCAGATGCGGGCCCGTGACGCGCCCGGTCGCGCCGACGGCGCCGATCGTCTCGCCGGTGGCAACCGCGTCCCCCACCCCGACGTCGATGCGGCTCAGATGGCAATACATCGTCACGAAGCCCTGGCCGTGATCGATGAGCACCGTGTTGCCGTTGAAATAGAATTCGCCCGTCGCGCTGACGACGCCGGATCGGGCGGCGTGCACCGGCGTACCCTTGTCCGCCGCGATATCCATGCCCTTGTGCGGTGAACGCGGCTCGTCGTTGAAGAAACGCCGCAAGCCGAAGCTCGAGCTGCGCGGGCCGTCGACCGGCGGCCGGATGTCCAGAGTCCGTATCGGCACGTCGCGGAACGCGTCGAGCGCCGTATCGATGATCTCGCGCTCCCTGTTGACGCGCGCGAGTTGCTCTGCGCTCAGCTCGACGTACTTCGGTTCGACCGTGAGATGCTGCTCCCGGTATGCGTGCGCTCCGATCTCGAAGGCGCGTGTCGCACCGCCGGGCAGCGTGACCGTGCCGCGGCCGGTCGGCGCATCCAGCGAGACGCCGATCGCGGCGAGCCAGCGGGCGCCCTCGTTCATGACGAGTACGCGATGCCCCGCGTAATCGACGACGGGCGCCGTCCCCTCGGCAGGACCCAGGTCGAGGAACGCGATACCGCCCGGCCAGGCACCGGTGTCGGCCGCTTGCGCGAGGCAACCCACGGCCAGGAACAACAACGCTGCCAGTCGACTAGTCATCGCTGCGCCGCGTTGCGGTTACCGTCGCTGTCAGCACGCCGCTCGCCAGCCGGGCGCGGATCGCATTTCCTTCCGCCGTCTGGGCGGCGCTCGTCAGGACCCGGCCGCTCGCCGCGTCCTCGACGATCGCGTAACCACGCTCGAGCGTCGCGAGCGGGCTCACGGACATCAGGCCGCGTTGCGCGAGCTCGTACCGATGCCTGACCCGCGCCAGCGTACGGGGTCCGGCGCTACGCAGCCGATGCGCGAGCCCGGCGAGTACCGGGCCGGGA
>JBAUVS010000612.1:0-7590 GCA_049583345.1 Woeseiaceae bacterium | reverse complement strand
CGCCAGCGCAGGACTTCGTCGCTCTGTGCCGGAGCGGGGAGCGCCGCCAGCTGCTCGTATGCGCCGGGCAGGTTGTCACGTGCCATCCACAGGGCGATATGCCTGGACGTGCGGTACTCCTGTTCGGCAGGGAAGCGATTGCCGGCCGAGATCTTTTTCCAGAGTTCGAGTGCCTGCAGCGGGTCGTCGTACGTCAGCCGTTCGATCGCGTATACGAGTTGAGCGCGCGTCGCCGAATCGTTCGGCCATTGCCGGTAGTCGCGCACGAACGACTCCGGATCACGCTGTGCCCTGAGCCACCGGGCCGCGACGTCGATATGTTGCTGGTCGATCGATTTGCCGAGGCTGGAGGCAGTGCCGAAGTCGCGCGCGTCGATGGCGAGCTTGAAACGTTCCTGGAATGCTTCCGGCCCCAGCAGGTTCCTGTCCGTCAGGTATGCGAACAGCGGGGCGCATTCGTCGACCTTTTCGTCCGTGTTCGTCCAGAGGTAGACGGCGCGATTGACGACGTGTTGCGGCCGGCCGGTCTCGATCTCGGCACGCAACGCGAGACAGTCGAGCTTCGCGATCTCGAGGCCCTGGTAGAAGCGCTCGTAGATCGTCAGGAATCCCGCCAGGTCATCGGCTCGGGCGAGATGCAAGGCATACCGGTAGCGCAATTCGCGGGCCGGCTTGAGTGCGCCGTACTTCGCGAGAAAGGCCTCGATCTCCGCGGGGTCGGCGGTCGCGACCGATGCCTTGAGCCAGGCGGCGCGGAGATCCGGCCAGAGCACGTAGTCGCGCAGGAGTTGCTGCTCCCCGGCGGGCAGAGCCGCGAAGGCGCTCCAGTCGCCGCTTTCCGCGGCCGGATCGACTTTCAGGAACAGTTCGCGCTGGCGGGCGAGGTCATCGGCGGCCGCCGGCGACAACAGGGCGAGCCAGCACAACAGCGTGCTGCACAACAGAAATCCGGTGGGCGGGCGGGCTGTGGGCATACTCTTGTCGAAGAGTGTACAACAGCCCGCCCCGATGGCGAATGACGTGTGTCGCGTTATCGGATCTGCAACATCAGGGCGCGGTCCCCGCGCTTGACGAGCAGGAACAGGATCTCGCTGTTGCTCGCGATCTCCGTGAGCTGGCTCAGGTTGTGTACCGGAACCCGGTTGACGGCAGTGATCAGGTCCCCGGCGCGAAGGCCGCGCTGGGCGGCCGGGCTGCCGGGCTCCACGGAGGTGACTTCGACGCCGGCGTCGCCGGTCGTGGTCGTGGACGCGAATTCGGCGCCCTCCAGGCCCGGATGGATATCGTTGCCCGCGCTGCGCATGTCGCGCTGTTCGCCGAGCGTGGCGTTCACGTGGTGAGTCTTGCCGTCGCGGACGTACTCGATGTCCACTTTGTCGCCGGAGCGCATCAGGCCGATCGTGTTACGGAGTTCCGAAGCATCGGTGATCTTCTTGCTGTTGACGCCGATGATGACGTCGTCCACCTGGAGTCCCGCCTTCTCCGCCGCCGAGTCCGGCACCACCTCGGTAACGAGCGCACCCTTGTCGACCGTCGAATTGAGCGCTTTCGCCGCCGCCTGGTCGATCTGGCTGATGGAGACGCCGAGCAGGCCGCGGCGTACCTCGCCGTAGTCCAGGATCTGGTTCATCACCGAGGTGGCGATGTGCGTGGGTACGGCGAAACCGATGCCGACGTTACCGCCCGAACGGCTGATGATGGCCGAATTGATGCCGATCAATTCACCTTGCATGTTGATGAGCGCGCCGCCCGAATTGCCGGGATTGATCGAGGCATCGGTCTGGATGAAGTCTTCGTAGCCGTCGCGGCTGATGCCGGTGCGGCCCAGCGCACTGACGATGCCGGAGGTCACCGTGTGGCCGAGCCCGAACGGATTGCCGATCGCCAGCACGAAATCGCCGACGCGGACGGCCTCGGAGTCGCCGATCGGCATGTCCACCAGGTTCTTGGCATCCACCTTGAGGACGGCGATGTCCGTTGCCGGGTCGGTGCCGACGATCTTGGCGTCCAGGATGTCGCCATTGATCAGGGAGACCTTGATCTCGTCGGCATCCTCGACGACGTGGTTGTTGGTCAGTATGTAGCCGCGCTTGGCGTCGACGATGACGCCGGAGCCGGCACTGACGACCTCACGCGACCCGCCGGGCATCTCCGGCAGACCGAAGAATCGCCGGAACGCATCATCTCCGAACGGGGAACTCTGGACGATTTTCTGATTGACCCGGATGTTGACCACCGCCGGCGCGACGCGATCCACGAGCGGCGCCAGCGACGGCATGGCCACGCCGTCGAACTTTTGTGGCATGGCCGCCTGGCTCGCCGTGCCGAGTAACAGCAACAGGCCGAAAAAGGTCAGTCGGAGTTTTGCATTCATCGTTGAGCCTCTCTGCGATGACGTATCAGACCGGGCACGGCCCGGCAGGTTCAGTACGACGGGGGATGCCCCGCCGTGACGATTCGTTGCGGCCGCGTCAGCTGCCGTCCGCTGCTGCAGGATAGCGGATGCGGTCAAAATGGCTGCACGTTTTCCCGGCGCGGCCGGCGTTCGCCCGCGTCTGCGATGGGTTCGAGATGTGGGCGCCGGCGGGCGGATCAAGGCAACAAGGGCGGTGCGGGGGGCGTTCCCGGACGCGCTCGCGGGGCTGTCCCGGTGCCTCGGTCCGGGGCACAATATCTTGTGCGTTTCGGGTTTCATCAAAGTGTCATTTTTTTTCTCAGAGATTTAAAGCACTTATTGCGGAAGTATTCATAACTCTTTGATAATGAATAATAAAAACTCAAAGACTAATTTCGGCCAAATCCTTGACACTCGTTTGCTACGGGCATAATCTTGTGACCGTTCGGACACAACATCTTGTGTCCAATTAATTAAGGAAACGAGGCCATCTCTGGCACTCGCCGCGTCAAGGTACACGCGCGGCGGGCGGGCTTCTCTTCCTCTGGCAAACGTGGTCCAGAACAATACGCTAGTCTCCGCAAGGAGCGCTTTGGGGTCTCCGCAAGGAGAAAAGGGGAGAAACAAGGCCAATGAAGTCCGCCATTCACCTGGATGCGCACACGGTCACCGATATCGAATTCCAGCCCGCATCCATCGACATCTGGGACGCCAAATACCGATTGACCGCCAAAGACGGCAGCAAGCTCGACGGCTCGATCGACGACACCTACAAACGCGTGGCGAAGGCGCTGGCGAGCGTCGAAACCGAATCGAAACGCGAGCACTTCTACACGGAGTTCGTGTGGGCGCTGCGCAGCGGTGCGATCCCCGCCGGCCGGATCATGTCCAATGCGGGAGCGCTGGAGCACAAACCGGCGACGTCGACGATCAACTGCACCGTCTCCGGCACCGTCGGCGATTCGATGGACAACATCCTGAACAAGGTGCACGAGGCCGGCCTGACGCTGAAGGCGGGTTGCGGCATCGGATACGAGTTCTCGACGCTGCGCCCCAAGGGCGCATACGTCACCGGTGCCGGCGCGTACACGTCCGGTCCGCTGTCGTTCATGGATATTTACGACAAGATGTGCTTCACGGTGTCCTCGGCGGGCGGGCGCCGCGGCGCGCAGATGGGAACGTTCGACGTGGGACATCCGGACGTCATGGAATTCATCCGCGCGAAGCGGGAGGACGGCCGCCTGCGGCAGTTCAACCTGTCGCTGCTCGTAACGGACGAATTCATGCAGGCCGTGATCAGCTCCGATGACTGGCACCTCGCGTTTCCGGTGACGCAGAAGGAAGTCGAAGAGGAGAGTCTCGACGTCCACGACGCCACCCAATTTGTCTGGCGGGAATGGCCGGAAGCCGGCAATTACGTCAGCAATGCGCAGGGGCTCGTGGCCTGCAAGATCTACAAGACGCTGCCGGCGCGGCGCGTGTGGGATCTGATCATGGCCTCGACCTACGATTTCGCCGAGCCCGGCTTCGTGCTGATCGACCGGGTCAACGAAATGAACAACAACTGGTTCGTGGAGAAGATCCGCGCGACCAACCCCTGCGGCGAACAGCCGCTGCCGCCGTACGGCTCCTGCCTGCTGGGATCGATCAACCTGACGCGCTTCGTCGTGGACGCGTTCACGGACACGGCACGCTTCGACTGGGAGGCTTTCCGCAAGGTCGTCAAGGTCTTCACGCGGATGCTGGACAACGTCGTCGAGATCAACGGCCTGCCGTTGCCGCAGCAACGGCACGAGATCCAGAGGAAGCGGCGCCATGGCATGGGTTTCCTCGGGCTCGGATCGACGATCACGATGTTGCGCATGCAGTACGGCGACGACGATTCGGTCGCGTTTACGGAGGAGGTCGCGCGGCAGATGGCACTGGCCGGATGGGAAGAAGGCCTCGAACTGGCGAAGGAGAAGGGTCCGGCGCCGTTCATGACCGAGGCGTTCGAAGTGACCGACGAGATGCTGGCGAAGCGGCCCGAAATGAAGGCGGACGGTTACCAGGCGGGCGACAAGGTGCCCGGCCGCATCCTGCACGCGCGATACAGCCGGTACATGCAGCGGCTGGCGGGCGTGGCGCCGGAACTCGTCGAACAGCTGGCCGAGGTGGGGGCTCGTTTCACGCATCACAGCTCGATCGCGCCGACCGGCACGATCTCGCTGTCGCTGGCAAACAATGCCAGCAACGGCATCGAACCCAGTTTCGCGCATCATTACTTCCGCAACGTGATCCGTCAGGGCAGGAAGACGAAGGAGAAGGTGGACGTGTTCTCTTTCGAGCTGCTCGCTTACCGCGAACTCGTCGACAAGGACGCGATGCCGTCCGGGACCGCCGATGGCAAGGGCACCGGCAACCTGCCGGAGTACTTCATCACGGCCGAGGACATATCGCCGAAGGCGCATGTCGATATCCAGGCCGCGGCCCAGAAGTGGATCGACTCGTCCATCTCCAAGACGGCCAACGTGCCGACCGACTATCCGTACGAAGACTTCAAGGACATCTACCTGTATGCCTACGAGCAGGGGCTGAAGGGCTGTACGACCTTCCGTTTCAATCCGGAGGCTTTCCAGGGAGTGCTGGTCAAGGAGAAAGACCTGAAGAACACGGTCTACAAATTCAAGCTGGAGGACGGTGCGACCGTCGAGCTGAAAGGTGACGAGGAGGTCGAGTATGACGGCGAGGTACATACGGCGGCCAACCTGTTCGATGCCCTGAAAGAGGGCTACTACGGCAAATTCTGATGAAGACAATGATCAAGATAGAGAAAAAAATCGTCGGCTACGCGGTGTCGCAACCGGAGAGCCAGGAAAAGCCGGCCAGGCCGGAATTCAAACGGGAGGGCGGCGGCGATCGTGCGGAAGTCATTCGCATGCACGAGAAGCTCGAGCGACCCGAGGTGCTCGTCGGGTCCACTTACAAGGTCAAGACGCCGATCTCCGACCACGCGATGTACGTAACGATCAATGACATCGTGCTCAATCAGGGGACCGAGTACGAGAAACGTCGGCCGTTCGAGATCTTCATCAACTCGAAGAATCTCGATCATTATCAGTGGATCGTCGCCCTGACCCGCATCATCTCGGCCGTATTCCGCAAGGGAGGTGACGTGGCGTTCCTGGTCGACGAATTGAAGGCCGTCTTCGACCCGCGCGGCGGCTACTGGCAGGCGGGCGGGAAATTCATGCCTTCGATCATCGCCGAACTCGGATACATCGTCGAGAAGCACCTGATCTCGATCGGTCTGCTGACAAAACCCGAGCTCGACGACGGGCAGAAGAAGCTGATTGCCGAGAAGCGTGCCGAGTTCGAAGAGAAGAGGAAGCAGCGCGACGCGTTCTCGACCAGCGAGTATCCGGAAGGAGCCCAGCTCTGCAACAAGTGCAACACGGTTGCGGTGGTGATGATGGACGGCTGCATGACCTGTCTGGCCTGCGGCGAATCGAAGTGCGGCTGACGGGGAGTCTTCGCCGCTAACCGCGACACGTTACGTGCGGCTCTTCTACAACCTGTTGATCTATGCGTTGCAGCTTCCGGTTGCCGCTTACTGGCTGGTGCGCGGGTTGATCAACAGCAGCTACCGCGACCGCTTCGGCCAGCGTTTCGGGATCGGCTATCCCTGGATCGGACGCTGCATCTGGATCCACGCGGTCTCGGTGGGCGAAGTGCAGGCGGCGGTGCCGCTGGTGCGCGCGATCGAGAAACGATTCCCCGACATCGAGATGCTGATCACGACGGTGACGCCGACAGGCGCCGCGCGGGTCCGGTCTGCGTTCGGCGATACGGTCAAGCACTGCTACATCCCGCTCGAGATGCCGATCGCCGTCGATCACTTCTACGAATCCGTCAATCCCGAACTGGCACTGATCATGGAAACCGAGATCTGGCCGAATCTGTACCGGGGTTGCGGCGTTCGCGACATCCCGCTCGTGCTCGTCAGCGCCAGGATCTCACCCAAGTCCGTGGACAGTTACCACAGATTCCTGCCCCTGTTCCGGGACACGCTCTCGCACGGCATCATCATCGCCGCGCAGAGCGAGGCCGACGGTGAGAGGTTCCGGGCCCTGGGCGCCAGCCCGGTCCGGACCTGGGTAACAGGCAACATCAAGTTCGACATCGAATTGCCGGCGGACCTGGCCGATCGCGGCCGCGAGTTCCGGCGCCGGACGTTCGGCGACCGCCCGGTCTGGGTCGCAGCGAGCACGCACGACCAGGAAGAGCAGCAGGTACTGCAGGCCCACAGGATCCTGCAACGGAGCTTCCCGGACGTGCTGCTCGTGCTCGTGCCGCGGCACCCCGAGCGATTCGCGGCGGTGCGCGAGGCCATCGAAAAAGAAGGATTCGCCTGCGTCGCCCGGACCGACAGGTCAGCCTGCGAGCCATCGACGAGCGTTTTCCTCGGTGACACGATGGGCGAGGTCCCGCTGTTTTATGCCGCCAGCGATGCGGCGTTCGTCGGGGGCAGCCTGGTGCCGATTGGCGGCCACAACCTGCTGGAGCCCGCCGCGCTGGGTTTGCCGGTCGTGATCGGTCCGTACGTCTACAACGCGCAGGAAATCGCGGATATGTTCGTGGAGCTCGGTGCGTGCCGCATGGTCGACGACGCGGCCGGGCTGGCGGACGCGATCGGCGAGTTACTCGCCGATCCGGAACGCGCGGCGAGCGTCGGCCGCAAAGGACTCAGGATCGTGCAGCAAAATCGTGGTGCGCTGGATCGCCTGCTCGGCCTGCTCGATCCGCTGATCGGCGATACCGAGACACACGAAGAGGCCGCCTGCTAGGGACTCTACTCCGACTTGCTTGCTTCATCATCCGTGGGGCCCTGCTCGCTGTTCTCGGCCGCTTCTTTGGAAAACGCCTGCTCGGGCGTCGGGCGATCCTTCAGCCACTTGTCGATTTCTTCGAGATCCTCGATCTGGAGGTTGCCGGCAGCCTGCTTGAGGCTGAGCACGTTGAGCAGGTAATCGTAACGTGCCCGGTAGTAGAGCGTGATCGAGTTGTACAGGTTGAACTGTGAATTCAGGACGTCGACGATCGTGCGCGTGCCGACATCGAAGCCCGCCTGCGTGGCCTCGAGGGCAGTACGGCTCGAGGCGACCGCCTGCTTCAACGCATCGACGCGGCTCAGCTCGGACAGGACGCCGAGGTAG
>JBAUVS010000611.1:0-2470 GCA_049583345.1 Woeseiaceae bacterium | reverse complement strand
ATTCAGGCAATGCGGCGCTGGCCAGTGCCGTCGCCTGGCGCTCCGCGTCCGGCAGCGGCCAGTTCGCATCGCTGGCGGGCGGCGGCATCGCATCGAACGGCGGCGGCATCTCCAAACCGACCGCGCGACGGGCTGCGACCGGCATCCTGAGCGATATCGTGAACAACGCGCCCTTCGGGCCCATCACGAATGCCTGCGCCGTCTCGGGCACGCTGACGGTGTCGGGCGATCTCGCCGACCCGGTGACGCTGACCGCCGGCGATACGATCCGCGCGGAATACGAGGCCTGTGACGACGGCCAGGGCGAGATCGTGGACGGCACCATCGATTCCACCGTCGATGCGTTCAGCGGCAACATTCTCTCCGGCAGCTACGTCGTCACGATGCGGATCGAACTGACCGATCTCGACGTCACGGCAGGCAACGACCACCTGCTCGGCAACGGCGACGCGACGGCGACCCTGGACACGACGGCCGCGCCGTTCGTGTCGACCACCGTCTCCGGCGACTCGCTGGCTTCGACCACGAACGGGGCCTCGGCGACACTCAGTGCCTTTTCTTTCGATCAGACCGTCGATGCCGGACTCTCCCCCGCACCCTATACGCTCGCTGCGGCAGGCACGCTCGACAGTTCCGAACTGGCCGGCGTCATAAGCTATTCGACACCCGTGACGTTCGAGGGCGACGGCGCCGAGTACCCGCATGCCGGCGAACTGCGGGTCTCCGGTGCAAACAGCAGCGCGCGGCTGATCGCTCTCGACAACGTCAATGTGCGGATCGAAGTGGACAGCGACGGTGACGGCGCGGTGGACGAGACGATAGAGACGACCTGGGCGGAATTGGCCAATCTCTGAGCGACGGACCTGAGCTATGATCTTGCGGCCGACAGGAGACAGACATGAGCGATATCCAGTTGTCCGGGAGCTGTCTGTGCGGCTCGGTCGTCTACGAGATCACGGGCGAGCCCCTGCGCTTCTATCATTGTCATTGCCAGCGCTGCCGCAAGGCGACCGGCACCGGCCACGCGTCCAATATCCTGCTGAAACCGTCACGCGTGCGCTGGGTCGCGGGCGAGTCGCTGCTCAGGCAATACAGAGTTCCCGAAGCGAAACGCTTCGCCACGAACTTCTGCAGCCATTGCGGCAGCCTGATGCCGAGAGTGGCGCCGGATATGAGCATGGCGGTCGTCCCGGCCGGCACGCTCGATGTCGATCCCGGGATCCGGCCGGAGGGCCGGATCTTCGCCGGCTCGCGGGCGCCCTGGTCCTGCGACACCGCCGAACTCCCCACCCACGATACCGTTCCGCTCGAGTAAGCGCCGGCCCGGCGGTTTCGTTGCAAGGCGACTCTGCCGCTCTGGTATTATGTGAACTGGGTACAGGATTGTGCGGGCGGATTGCGGGACAGTGTTCGGGTCTATGTTGAAATCGCCGACACGAGCCGTTCTGAACAAAGTCGTGGTCCTCAATCCCAAGGGGGGCTGCGGCAAGTCGACGCTCGTCACCAACATCGCGGTCGCCTACGCGAGGCGTGGACCGCAGCCTGCGATCATGGACTTCGACCGGCAGGGTTCGACGATGGCCTGGCTGGAACGGCGCGCACGCGAACTGCCGGCCATCCACGGTATCGCGGCGTTCAAGAAATCGATGCAGGCGACGCGCAGCTGGCAGCTGCGGGTACCCGACGACACTCTCAACCTGGTCGTGGACTCGCCCGCGGGCCTGTCGCACGACGACCTGCGCGAACTGACGCGCGATTCCGCGAGCATACTCGTACCGGTATTGCCGTCGGCGATGGACATCCACGCCGCGTCACGCTGCATCGCCGACCTGTTGCTCGTCGCCAAGGTCAACCGCAACGAAGGCAAACTCGCCGTCGTCGCCAACCGCACCCGCAAGAACACCAAGAGTTTCGCGCGCCTGATGCGGTTTCTCGATTCGCTCGGCATCCCCATCATCGCCGTCCTGCGCGACAGCCAGAATTTCGTGTTTGCTGCGGAACAGGGCCTGGGCGTGCACGAGATGCAGCCCTCGCGGGCACGTCCTGACGTCGAACAGATCGACCGCATCGTGCGCTGGCTCGATGGCTGGGAGGAACGCCGCAGGCGGGCGGCATCGCTGCACGACCTGAAGCGCCCGTCGCGTCCGCAGCTGGCGTCCTTGCCGAAGTCTCAGGTCGGCTCCGCCTGAACCGCCGAATACGGCTCCGGGTCCACGTTCCCCCCCGATAGCACGACCACCGTGGTCCTGCCGGCCGTGGCGGCCTTGCCGGCCAGGACGGCGGCCAGTGCCGCGGCACCACTCGGCTCCAGCACGATCTTCAGATGGCGGAAGGCGAAACGCATCGCGGCCCTGACGTCGTCATCGCTGACCGAGAGTCCCGGGCCGGCAAGCCGGCGCAGGATCTCGAACGGCAGGCGTCCCGGCATTTCCGCGCGCAACGCGTCGCAGATCGTGGCGCCGCCGGGCGG
>JBAUVS010000610.1:0-3643 GCA_049583345.1 Woeseiaceae bacterium | reverse complement strand
CACGTCCGCGCGCCTCAGAATTCCGGTCGTCGTTACATAGTCGTTGGTCTCAGTGGCATCATTTAGCCCGATGACTGCAATAATGGGGCGCCTTTCTCCTTCGGGTCGAAGTGCGGCGAGCATGGCGTCGGCTTCCTGTTGCGGCACCGGCGGAGCCTCGGCCGCAGACGTTGCGGAAGGCAGACTGAACACCCAGCCGCCAAAGCCTGCCAGGCCAAACAGAACGACTGCGACACCGCCCCAGATAAAGATGAATTTCGCCATGGCTGTGTATCTCCAGTGAAGGCATTGCATGGGCCGTCAGACCGTCCGCACGTTCGTTGACTGGTTCTGAATCTAGCATTCGCGGCCTATGGCGGAAATGACAAAAATATGGCATTTTCTGCCAATGCATCACGTCATTTTCATCGTCTACTCAGGCTTCGAATTGCTCGATGTGTCCGGGCCGGCGTCGGTATTCAACAGCGCCAACCGCGCCCTGGGCCAGCAAGGCAAGCCTGCGTTCTACCAGGTCGCGCTGGCGTCTGCGCAGAGCGGTTCGGTCGAAAGCAGCAGCGGTATTTCCGTCGACACGATGGCGATTTCCGGTCTGAAGCCAGGGCATGCGCATACGGTGTTGATTGCCGGCGCGGAGCGGGAGCAGCTATTGCCCGCCGTGGCGGATCCGGCGCTCCGAACAGCTTTGCCGGACCTGGCCGCGGGGGCCGAGCGCTTCGGGTCCGTGTGCAGCGGCGGTTTCCTTCTCGCCGCGCTCGGGCTGCTGGACGGTCACCGCATTGCCACTCATTGGGACGCCTGCAAGCCGCTCGCAGAAGCCTTTCCAGCCGTCACGGTCGATCCCGACGCGCTTTATGTGGTCGACGGCCGTCTGTGGACGTCGGCGGGCGTCACAACCGGCATCGACATGGCGCTGGCCATGATTGCGCACGACCTGGACGCCTACATTGCCGGCGAAGTCGCGAAGCGGCTGATCCTTTACGCACGGCGCCCCGGTTATCAGTCCCAGTTCAGCCCGGTTCTCCAAGCGCAGGTCAAGGGCGACAACCCGTTCGCCGACCTGTTCGGCTGGATACAGAGCAATCTCGACGCGCCGCTCGACGTCCCCTCACTTGCCAACCGCGCCGGACTGAGCGAGCGCACGTTTCACCGCAAGTTTGTGGCGGCGATGGACCAGACGCCCGCACGCTACGTCGAGACCGTCCGGCTCGACGCTGCACGCATGCTGCTGTCGCGCGGCCTATCCCTCAAGACGGTCGCCGCAAAGGTTGGCCTGTTTCCGACCGCGCGTCTTTCGGAGGCTTTCGAGCGCCGGTTTGGGGTAGCGCCAAGACTGTTCCGCGAGATGCATGCCGAGTTCTGAAAGCCAATATCAAACTCCACGGTCAGCAAAACGTTCTGTCCGTCGTGCCGCCGTCAGCGCCTTTACCCATCAAATGAACTGATGAAGGCCTTTAAGGCTAACGTCCGATTCTTTCTGCGCGGCTATGTTCCTGCGATCCAGATGAGCGGCGGGGAACAATGACAAAGCCTGGACGTTGCAACAACTGTGCATGGTGCCGTGACCGATGCATGCAAGAGCGTGTGAAGCGTCGAGGAGTGAGAGCAGATAATCACGACGCGGCGCATACGCGTTCGCTCTCCAGTCTGTCGAGAAGCTGGTCGATCGCAACGGATGGCCGGGCCGGTGCTTGGGAAATATCAGGCATGTTCGTCATGTGCCTCACGATTCAGAATGGCGGTCGAAAACCGCCTTTGCGGCGTTGAGCCCGTTAATGGCTGCCGGGAAGCCGGCATAGACGGCCATCTGTATGATGACCTCGACGATCTCCTGTTCGGTCAGGCCGACGTTCAGCCCGGCCGCCACATGGACTTCGAGTTGCGGCCCTGCATAGCCGAGTGCGGTCAGCGCGGCGATCGTAGCGACTTCGCGCTGACGCACATCGAGCCCGGGGCGTGCGTAGATGTCGCCGAAGGGAAACTCGACCACATAGCGCGCGAAGTCGGGCGAGATTTGCTTCAGCCCTTCGACGACGGCTTCGCCATCGCGCCCGTCAATCTCATTGAGTTTATTCAGACCGATCGCGTAGCGATTACGCACGTCGCCGAGAAAACTGGCTTCAGTAGGCGTAGACATGAGCACAATTCCTGTCATTGAGAAGATGATGCTGAATATATCGTTGAACCTTGCGATGATTCCAATTCATAATTAGTATCGGCATTATGAATATGGTTAATTTAAATCGGGTCGACCTCAACCTGCTCAAGGTCTTTGACGCCCTTATTGCGGAGGGTCATGCAACGCGCGCCGCCGAGCGAATCGGCCTGACGCAGCCTGCCGTGAGCCATGCCCTCAAGCGGCTTCGCGCACTCTTTGGCGATCCCCTGTTTGTCCGTTCGCCGCGCGGGATGGTGCCGACCTCTCTCGCCCTGGATGTCGCTCCAAGGGTCCATTCGATCCTCGAACAGGTTGAAGGTGTGCTGATTGGCGGCCGGGTCTTCGATCCCGCCACCAGTACGCGACAATTCGTTCTCGGCTTGTCGGACTACGCGGCTTTCGTCCTTCTTCCCCGCCTGACGGCGCGTCTTGATTGCGAGGCTCCGTTCGTTTCACTCGTCGTTCACAACACCAGCCGAGATGTCGGCCTTTCAATGATCGAGGAAGGCCCGGTAGAACTGATCGCCGGCAACTTTCCGGAGCCGGCCTCGCATATGCGCGAAGAACTTCTATACGACGAGGATTTCATTTGCGCGTCCCGCGCGGATCATCCCGATCTCGACGAGACGCTCGATCTCGACCGCTATCTTTTGCTCCGTCATCTGCAAGTTTCGACGAGAGGAAAGCCAACGGGCAATGTCGATTCGTTACTCCGCGACAACGGGCTCAAGCGTAATGTGGCGCTCACGGTCAGCCACTTCCTGCTGGCGCCAATGCTGGCCGACTCGTCCCATCTTCTTGCAACGGAGCCTCGCCGCTTGTTCACATCGCTCGCGGATCGACTTCGGCTCAAACTTTTTCCGCCACCCATCTCCATTCCTCCGTTTCGTGTCGTACAAATCTGGCACGCGCGCCGTGACTCCGACCCTGGTCATCAATGGATGAGGCGCGTTATTCGTGAAGTTGGACAGGAGGCATAGGGCCAAATGCATGTGGGGTGCGAAATCCTATTCACGCAACCTGGTCGCTCGGTCTGATAGACCATTCGGCTGTCACGCTTTCGTCACAGTACGAACGTGATCCAATTTGATGTTGCGTGATGAAACGTGATCCGGCGTGATCCCACGTGATTGTTCCGATTCGTGATATTCTCGTAAGTTCCTGATAATCAACGAGTTGATGATTGCGTTCGGGAGGCAGGGGCCGGAGGTTCAAATCCTCTCACCCCGACCAGATTTCAACTGTTTTCAGTGACCTGCGAGACCGTGTTCAAGCGGCACCAATTTGCTTTGTCGAATTTGTCGCACTCCGAAAAAGATTGCTGCTCCAATTTCATCGTGGCTCGATCTACTGGGCTGCCCTCAAATCTGCTGGCACCGAAAAAACGCAGTCTTGCCTCAGAGCGGGCGGATGGTGCTTAGGGTCGAGCTACCGTTTATCGCGCCATTGAGAACCACGCGTCAGACCACGCTACTCCGACCCGAATCC
>JBAUVS010000609.1:0-6123 GCA_049583345.1 Woeseiaceae bacterium | reverse complement strand
CAAGGTGCGGGAACTGCACGAGCACCTGTGCGGCGGCCTGGACCCGGCCGGCTACTTCATCTGCGGCCCCGACACGATGATCGGCGACGTCACGGCCGCGTTGCGGGAGCTGGGTGTGGACGAGGCGATCATCCAGGCCGAGCGCTTCGGTGCGCCGCGCGCCGGGGTCGGTCCGGCGCCGGCCCTGGTCCCCGCGAAGGGGGCACACGCGACCGTCACGGTCGTCATGGACGGTCACCGCACCTCGTTCGAGATGGCGCGCGACGACGCCAATATCGTCGACGCCGCGGCCCGGCAGGGCATCGAACTGCCGTACTCCTGCAAGGGCGGTGTCTGTGCGACCTGCCGCTGCCACGTCGCCGAAGGCGAGGTCGCGATGGCGACCAACTACGCCCTCGAGCCCTGGGAGGTCGAGGCCGGCTTCGTGCTGGCCTGCCAATCGCAGCCCGTCGGTGCCGCGGTCACGCTGGACTACGACAGGACCTAGGCGTCGCAATGGCGCGCATTCGAAAGCCCCGGCGGCCCCCTCCCGGTAAGATCGCATGAGCGTCCCTGCGCTGGCGAATTCATGACCAAAACCGACGACAACGCTGCCCACGACACCACGGGCCGGCCGGCTTCGTTCGACTACGAGCAACTGCTCGAATGCGCGCGCAGCGAGATGTTCGGCCCGGAAAACGGCCGGCTCCCGCTGCCGCCGCTGCTGATGTTCGACCGCATCAGGCACATCTCGACCGATGGCGGCACATACGGCAAGGGCGTCATCGAGGCCGAACTCGATATCCGGCCCGACCTGTGGTTCTTCGACTGCCATTTCCAGGGCGATCCGGTCATGCCCGGCTGCCTGGGACTCGATGCCATGTGGCAGCTCGTCGGATTCTTCCTGGTGTGGCTGCGCCTGCCCGGCAAGGGCAGGGCGCTCGGTGCCGGCAAGGTCAAGTTCACGGGCCAGGTGCTGCCGAAGGCCAGGCTGGTGACCTACCGGATCGACATCAAGCGCGTCATCACGCGCAAGCTGAACATGGCGATCGCAGACGGTTCGATGGCCGTCGACGGCCGCGAGATCTACACGGCGGAGGATCTTCGCGTCGGCTTGTTCAAATCCACCGACGATTTTTAGCGCGATGCGGCGTGTTGTCGTAACCGGTCTGGGAGCGGTTTCCTGCCTCGGTAATACCCGCGAGGAGATCATCGATTCTTTGCGCAACGGTCGTTCCGGGATCGTCGCCAACGAGAAGTTCAGGGAGATGGGTCTCCGGAGCCAGGTCTCCGGCTCCTGCCACATCGACCTCACCGAGCACATCGACCGCAAGGTGCGGCGCTTCATGGGCGACGCGGCAGCCTACGCGTACATAGCGATGCAGCAGGCGATCGAAGACGCGGGACTCGACGAGCGGGACGTGTCCAACCCGCGCACGGGCCTGATCGCCGGATCGGGCGGCGCCTCCAGTTCCAACATCGTGATCAGCGCCGACACGGCCCGGGCGCGCGGCGTGCGCAAGATCGGACCGTACATGGTAACGAAGACGATGAGCAGCACCGTGTCCGCCTGCCTCGCCACGCCGTTCAGAATCAAGGGCATCAACTACTCGATTACGTCGGCCTGTGCGACGAGTGCGCATTGCATCGGCGCCGGCGCCGAACAGATCCAGTGGGGCAAGCAGGACATCGTCTTCGCCGGCGGCGGCGAAGAAGAAGACTGGACGCTGACGGCCCTGTTCGACGCGATGGGCGCCCTGTCGTCGAAGTACAACGAGTCGCCGGCACTCGCGTCGCGGCCCTACGACATCAACCGGGACGGTTTCGTCAGCGCCTCCGGCGGCGGTATGGTCGTGCTCGAGGAATTCGAGCATGCCCGCGCCCGCGGCGCGAAGATCTACGCCGAGCTGGTCGGCTACGGCGCGACGTCCGACGGCCAGGACATGGTCGCACCGTCGGGCGAGGGTGCGCGGCGCTGCATGGAGCTGGCGCGTTCGACGGTCGACGGCACGATCGACTACGTCAATACGCACGGCACGAGCACGCCGGCCGGAGACATCACGGAAGTCGAGGCGATGCGCGCGATCTTCGGCGAGGCGATGCCGAGATACGGCTCGTCGAAGTCGATGTGCGGCCATTCGCTGGGCGCGACGGGCGTACACGAGGCGATCCATTGCCTGCTGATGCTCGACGACGACTTCATCGCGCCGTCGATCAACGTGATCGATGCCGACCCCGGCGTCGCCGGCACGCCGCTGGTCACCGAGCGCATCGACAACGCCGGCATCCGCACGGCCATGTCGAACAGCTTCGGCTTCGGCGGCACGAACGCGACGCTCGTGTTCGGCAAGCTCTGAGCGGCCGCAACCCGTGAGCCTCGAGACCCTCAGCGAGACACGCTGTTTCGGCGGCACGATGGGCTTCTATCGGCACGCCTCGCAAGTCAACCATTGTGACATGCGCTTCGGCGTGTACGTGCCGCCGCAGGCGGCGGACGGCAAGGTGCCGGTCGTCACCTTCCTGTCCGGGCTGACCTGCACCGAAGAGAATTTCATGATCAAGAGCGGCGCGCAGCGCTATGCGGCCGAGCTGGGCATCATGCTCGTTTCCCCGGATACGAGTCCGCGCGGCGACGACGTGCCCGACGATCCGGAGGGTGCCTACGATTTCGGGCATGCGGCCGGCTTCTACCTGAACGCCACGCAGGAACCCTGGTCGCGCCACTATCATATGTACGACTACGTGATGCGCGAACTGCTTCCCGCCGTGTTCGATGTGTTCCCCGGCGATGCGGATCGTCACGGCCTCACCGGTCACTCGATGGGTGGCCACGGCGCTTTGACGATCGGCCTGAAGCACCCCGAGGTATTCCGCTCGCTGTCGGCCTTCGCCCCGATCGTGACGACGCTCGGCAGCCCCTGGGGCAGGAAGGCGCTCGGGCATTACCTCGGCGCCGATACGGCGACGTGGCACGAGTACGATGCCTGCGAGGTGGCACGCCGCATCGCGGACGGCGCGTCGCACGACCCGATCCTGGTCGATCAGGGGCTGGCCGATCCGTTCCTGGAAGAACAGCTGAAGCCGTACCTGTTCGAACACGCCTGCGCGGAGAGCGGCCTGCCGCTGATATTACGCCGTCACGAGGGTTACGATCACGGCTACTATTTCATTTCCACGTTCATCGAGGATCACCTGCAACATCATGCCGCGATCCTCGGCGACTGATCCGGGGCCTCGTAGGTAAAATCTCCGATAGCGCCGGATCGTCCCGGTGCGCGATCATGGCCACTGCGGGGATCGAGTCCTCCGCAAGTGTCGAGTCATGGGCGATCTCTCCATTCTGCGCGAACGCATGGTCGACCGGCAGATTGCCGCGCGCGGCGTGCGCGACGAGAAAGTGCTGGCCGCGATGCGCAAGGTGCCGCGCGAGCGTTTCCTGCCGTCGCCGCGCGGGGAGGCCGCCTACGAGGACACGCCCTTGCCGATCGGCGCGGGGCAGACGATCTCGCAGCCCTACGTCGTCGCCTACATGATCGAATGCCTCGGCCTGGCCGGCGGCGAGAAAGTGCTCGAGATCGGCACGGGCTCGGGCTATGCGGCGGCCGTGCTCGCCGAGATCGCCGGCGAGGTCTTCACCATCGAACGCATTCCGGGCCTCGCGGAGGCCGCGGCGGCCAGCCTCGAGGGGCTCGGCTACGACAACGTGCACGTGCGCTGTGGCGATGGCACGCTCGGCTGGCAGGATGAAGCACCTTTTGCCGGCATCGTGGTCACGGCGGGCGGACCCGAAGTGCCGGCGGCGCTGGCGAATCAGTTGACCGTCGGCGGCCGCCTCGTCATCCCGGTCGGCGCGAGCAAGGCGTACCAGCGGCTGGTCCGCGTGACACGCACTGCGGAGACCGGTTTCGAGACCGAGGACCTGATCGGCGTGCGCTTCGTGCCCCTGGTCGGCGACGAGGGATGGCCGGATTGAGCTTCAGTCGCCCGCGACGAAAGCCTGCAATGCCGACATGGCGTGGCTCTGGTCGTCCCAGGGCTCGTAACTACCGGGCGGGCTGCCCGCGCTCAGGCGAATGTCGCGGGCCTCGCTGATCAGCCGGATCTGGTCGAGCGTCACCTGGTAGTAGGCGTCGGCCGCGGACGCCACCGGCTTGGGGTAGGGGGATTCGGAGGCGCCGATGACCGACGGCGTCCAGCCTGCGATATCGAGTCGCAGCGGCTCGCCGTCGGCGAACAGCACGACAGACTCGAAGCCGTCACGCTGCGCGGTGGGATCCGCGTCCCCGATCGCGCTCCAGATGCCCAGCCACAGGTAATAGCGGTAGTCGCCCATGCGATTGACGCGCAACGGGCCGACGTAGACGAAATCGCGTGCATGCGCGGCGTAGCCGGAGTTGTCCCGGTACAGGATCAGCGGCACGCCGGAGCGGGTCAGGGTGACGGCAGTCTCGGGATCGAGGCTGTCGATGACGAGCTTGCCCCCCGAGCCGCAAGCGCAGATCAGCAGCAGGGCGGCGAGCAACAGGGATGTCGCTCGCATCAGAAGAACCATTGATAGCCGGCGCTCACGTAATAGGATTCACGATTCAGGTCGGGTACGCCGGTAAGTTGCCTTGTCGAAAATTCCTTTCCTGCCTGCAATTCGAATCTCAACGTCCTGCCGGGACGATACTCCAGCCGGAGGCCGGGTGTATAGGACCACTGCGTGCTGGCATCGGTCGTAATTTCGCGATAATCGATCCTGAGGCGCGGACTGATGCGCCATGCCCGGCCGACGCTGAACCGGCTGTCGAGATTCAGCGTGTAGATATCGGAAGTGCCGGATTGAGAATAACGCATGCTGATGATACTGACGTCGCGTTCGCTGAAGATACTACTCGCGACGAGGTCGAGCGAATAGTAGCTGTAGTCGAACTGCGGGTTCGCCGGTACCCCGGCGGAGGCTTCGGTAGCGTCGACGCTGGACCGGGTCGCATTCAGGCCCAGCTGCAGCTTCGGCGTCAGCGCCTTCGAGAGTCCGAGGGTCGTCGTGGTCGTCATTGCCGACCGGTCCAGGGCCAGTTGCCGCAGCGTGTCCTCGTCGAACAGGACCTTCATCTGCGAGAAATCATCGACGAACTGACCGATCATCGAGTTGCCGAGGCTCAGGTAGGGGCTCCGCCGCCGATCGAGGACGCCGCTGATCGTCAGCTTCGACGGCAGGCGCCAGCTGCCTTGCACGAACGCGGAGCTGATCTCGGAGAATGCCGTGTCGTAGTCGATCATCCCCCACAGGCTCTTCGTCTCTCCGAAATAGCGCAGTTCGCCGCCGACGGACTGCCGGTCGGTCAGGCCGTCGATCGTCTGCTGCAGTACATAGACGCCGAGGTCCAGGTTGTCGCCGATCGGTCCGAAGGTCGAGCTGAGGCCGACGAAGCTGCGCTGATTGTCGACGCCGACGGCCGTCGAAAAGACCGGTTTGCCCGCTACGGCGTCGATACGCACCTTGTCCGTGACGCCGTAGCTCAGGTCCAGGCCATCGAAGCGGCCCAGCACGCCGCCGGAATTGCGCGTCTGGCGGCCCAACCGTCCGCGCAGGCGCGTCCTGGCATCGGCCAGATCGACGTAGGCATACGACAGCCGGACGTTGCCGGAATCGCTGGTCGGCTGGTCGAGCATGTCGTAGTTGTGTCCGCCCGTGAGCCGGGCCGAGAAATCGAATCGTTCACCGCGGCGGCGCACGTCGAGGCTGACGTCGGAATACACCGAGGACTGGCTGACCACCTGGTCCTGGTCACCGAGCTGATTGACGTCGCGCCGGTAGAACTGGGAGACGAAGGTGCGCACGTTCCAGGGCGATGCGCCCGCGCGTTGCCCCTGTGCCGCGTTGCCCGTCGACGCGGCCACCGCGGTTTCGCTGTGGCCGACCGCGAGCAGTGCCGCGAGCCGTTGCTGCACTCTCTGGGCGCCTTCCCCGTCCGGGTAGCGCGACAGGTAGCGCTCGTATTCCGCCTTGGCGTGCGCGAGCTGACCGTTGCGTTCCCGCGCGACGCCGAGGTATTCCTGGGCCTCCTGCTGGTAGTCGTTCGGAGGCAACTGCAGGACCTTGGTATAGATCTGCACGGCATGCGACAGCTCGCCCCCGATCATCGATCGGCGTGCGTC
>JBAUVS010000608.1:0-3042 GCA_049583345.1 Woeseiaceae bacterium | reverse complement strand
GCCGGCGGCTCCTCGAGGGTCTTCTCGAGGCGCGCCGGCGTCAGGCCCACGGTCGCGGCCAGCCGTTCGAGCAGCAGCTCGCGGTATACGCCCGGCGGGATGCGCCGGATCAGCGGCTTGGCGAGTTCGGCCAGCCTGGCCTTGCCGTCGACGGTCGCCAGGTCGACCTGGCTTGCCAGCTCGTCGATCAGGAAGTCCGACAATGCGTGTCCGCCGTCGATCGCTTTCAGGAACGCGTCGGCCCCGAACTCGTTGACGTAGGAGTCGGGGTCGTGGCCCTCGTCCAGGAACACGAAGCGAATCTGCCGGCCTTCGCGGATGCCGGGCAATGCGGTCTCGAGCGCGCGCCAGGCGGCGGCCCGGCCGGCGCGGTCGGCGTCGAAACAGAACACGACGTCGTCGGTCATCCGGAACAAGCGGTTCAGATGCTCCTCCGTGGTTGCGGTGCCGAGCGTCGCGACGGCGAATTCGATGCCGTGCCGCGCCAGCGCGACGACGTCCATGTAGCCTTCGACGACGACCAGTCGATCGATCTGGCGCAATGCCTGACGGGCCTCGAACAGGCCGTACAGCTCGCGGCCCTTGTGAAACAGGACCGTCTCCGGCGAGTTCAGATACTTCGGCTCGCCGTCACCGAGGACGCGTCCGCCGAAACCGATGCTGCGGCCGCGCCCATCCCGGATCGGAAACATGATCCGGTTACGGAAGCGGTCGTAGTGGCTGCCGCTGTCCTTGCGGATCACGAGTCCGGCCGCCAGCAGGCGCTCGATGGCGCCGGTCGATTTTCCGAACGCATCGAGTACTTCGCTCCAGGCATCCGGCGCGTAGCCGATGCCGAAGCGTGCCGCCGTGGCGCCGTCGATACCGCGCCGCTTGAGGTAGTCGACGGCGGCGGGCGAATTCCTGAGACAACCCTGATAGTGTCGCTCGACGTCCGCCAGCAACGACAGCAGTTCGTCGTAACGGCGCGCCGGCTTGTCGCCGTCGTTGCGCGGCACGTCCACGCCCATCATGTTGGCCAGGCTCTCCACGGCCTCGACGAAGCTCATGTGGTCGTACTCCATAAGGAAGCCGATCGCCGTGCCGTGCGCGCCGCAGCCGAAACAGTGGTAGAAGCCTTTCGCCGGGCTCACGGTGAACGAGGGCGTCTTCTCGTCGTGGAAAGGGCAACAGGCCTTGAACTCCCGACCCGCCTTCTTGAGCTGGATGCGGCGCCCGATGACCTCGGCGATGTCCGCCCGGGCGATCAGGTCGTCGATGAAATCCTGCGGTATCAATCCAGCCATATGACGATTAAACGGTCGCGCAGCACACAGGGTTTGAATCCGGACCCGAGCTCGGGACCGCGGCAGACCCGGGCAGGGCCCCGGCCTCGAAAAGCATAGCCAATTCGACGCGTAGCGCCAGTATCAGCCGAACCGGGCCTTTACCCTGGCACCGACGGCGCCCATGTCCGCCCGACCGGCCGCTTCGGAGCGGATATGCGCCATGACCTTCCCCATGTCGCGCATGCTCTCGGCGCCGGTCGCCGCGAACGCCGCGTCGATGAGCGCCTCGAGTTCGGCCTCGCCGAGCGGTTCGGGCAGGTAGGTCTCGATCGTCTCGATCTCGTCCTGTTCGATCCGGGCCAGGTCGTCCCGACCGCCGCGCTCGAACTGCTCCACCGAATCTCGCCGCTGCTTCACCATCTTTTCCAGCACGGCGAGGATGCCGGCATCGTCGAGCTCGATGCGCTTGTCGATCTCGACCTGCTTGATCGCGGCCAGCATCTGGCGCACGACCTTCAGGCGATCCTTGTCGCCGGCTTTCATGGCCGACTTCATGTCGTCGGTGATACGACCTTTCAGGGACATGTCGGGTCGGACCTCTGCCTCACGGCGGTGACGGGTCCTGGGGGTTCAGTACAGGCGCTTGCGTTTGGCGTCTTCGCGGGACAGCCGCTTCAGGTGCCGTTTGACGGCGGCGGCTTTCTTGCGCTTGCGCTCCTGCGTCGGCTTCTCATAGAACTCGCGGCGCCGCAGTTCCGTGAGGATGCCGGCCTTCTCGCAGGCACGCTTGAAACGCCGCAACGCGGCGTCGAAGTATTCGTTCTCTTTTACGCGGACACTCGGCATGGGCAATCTTGAAATATCGAATCCATAAATAAACCCGGCATGGGCCGGGGAGCCGCCTATTATAGCGGCAATGCCTGGCGAATTCCAAGCCGCGAGCGCCACCCGGCGGGGAGCCCGTGTGGGGTATCATCCGCGGCCTATGAACGTCCTCGGCCTGGAGACCAGCTGCGACGAGACCGGCGTGGCGGTGTACGACACGGAAGCCGGCGGCCTGCGTGCGGAAGCGCTGTACAGCCAGGCGGACTTGCACGCCGTCTACGGCGGCGTCGTGCCGGAGATCGCCGCCCGCGATCACATACGCTGCCTGTTGCCGCTCATCGACCGCGTCCTCGCCGAGGCGGGCATCGAGCGTCCGGATGCGGTCGCCTACACGGCCGGCCCGGGCCTCGTCGGCGCCCTGCTGGTCGGTAGCGGCATGGCCGCCGGCCTCGGCATGGCCTGGGATTGTCCGGTGGTGGCGGTACACCACATGGAGGGGCATCTGCTGGCCCCGATGCTCGAGTCGGAGCCCCCGGAGTTCCCGTTCCTGGCGCTGCTCGTGTCGGGCGGCCATTCGATGCTGATTGCGGTACGCGGCCTGGGCGACTACACCTTGCTGGGCAAAACGTTGGACGACGCGGTCGGCGAGGCATTCGACAAGACCGCGAAGTTGCTGGGGCTCGGCTATCCCGGCGGGCCGGCGCTGGCGAAGCTGGCGCAAGACGGCGACGCAAACGCATATGCGTTGCCACGGCCGATGCTCGGCCGCCCGGGGTTCGACTTCAGTTTCAGCGGTCTGAAGACGGCGGTCATGCTCGAAGTCCGCAAGGCGACGGAGGCCGGGGAGCTCGACAAGCGGCGCGCGGATATCGCGGCGTCGTTCCAGCGCGCGGCCGTCGACACGCTGGTCGGCCGCACGCTCGAAGCCGCGCGGGCGGAAGGTCTCGAG
>JBAUVS010000607.1:0-5710 GCA_049583345.1 Woeseiaceae bacterium | reverse complement strand
TTGCGTGCCGAGATCGCGCGCACGATGTCCTCGTCGAGTCCCGGCGGCAGGCTGTCGGTCGGGATGTCGGTGACGAAACCGTGCTTGTAGCGACGGTTGACGAGGAGTTCCAGGTTGTCAGTCTCGGTTGCCATGCATCAACTCTTCTTTGCCGACAGGCCCTCCACGCGGATCGGCGTGCCGGCGAAACGGAACTGCGGCAACGGTGGATTCACACGGGTGAGGTCGGTGAGAGACACGTCGTCCAGCGCCCGCCGGATGGCGACGTTGATACGCTGCCAGGCGCTGCCGACGTTGCAGACGCTCTCGTAATCGCAGTGACTGTCCGAGGCGCTGCATTCGGTGATCGAGACCGGCCCTTCGAGCGCATCGATCACGCTGGCGGCGCTGATGCGCTGTGGATCCCGCGCCAGGTGATAACCGCCGTTGGCGCCGCGCGTCGAGGTCACGAGGCCGGCACGGCCGAGGGACTTCAGCAATTTGCTTACCGTGGGCACGGCGATGCCGGTGGCCTCGGCGACCTCGGCAGCACTGCATACGGTGCCCTGCGTGCTCGCGAGGTGCGCCAGCACGACGGTACCGTAGTCGGTGAGTTTGCTGATCCTGAGCACGGCCGTTCTCCATCCGGAACTATAGAGGACTATTTTAGTACTAATTAGTTCACGAGACCATAGACGGCGCGGTTTTTTGCTATGCTACGCGCGCTTCGGCGGCCACCCGGACCGCTGTCTGAACGGAGTGGGAACGCTGTCCGATAACATCATCGAAGTCCGCAATCTCGACTTTTCGCGTGGTGCGCGGCCCATCTTCCGGAACCTCAACCTCACCATCCCGCGGGGCCAGGTGACGGCCATCATGGGACCGAGCGGCACCGGCAAGACCACGCTGTTGCAGCTCATCACGCGTCAGCTCGACCCGGACCGCGGGCAGATCCTGGTCGACGGCGTCGACATCGCGACGCTGGGAATGTCCGAGCTGTACGCGCTGCGGCGGCGATTCGGCGTGCTGTTCCAGCAGGGCGCGTTGCTGACGGACATGAGCGTGTTCGAGAACGTGGCGTTCCCGATCCGCGAACACACGCGGCTGCCGGAACGCCTGATCCGGCACGTCGTCCTCACGAAACTGCACGCGGTGGGGCTGCGGGGCGCCGCCGACCTGATGCCCGCGCAGCTCTCCGGCGGCATGGCGCGTCGCGTCGCGCTGGCGCGGGCGATCGCACTCGACCCGGATATCCTGCTCTACGACGAACCCTTCGTCGGCCTCGATCCGATCTCGATGGGCGTAATCCTGAAGCTGGTCGCCGAGATCAACGACGCGTTGGACATCACCAGCGTCGTCATCAGCCACGACGTGCACGACGTCAAGGCCGTCGCAGACTACAGCTTCGTGCTGTCGAAGGGCGGCGTCGCCGCACAGGGCTCGCCCGCGGAGCTCGATGTCTCGACGTCGGATATCGTGCAGCAATTCATGCACGGCCTGCCCGACGGCCCGGTGCCGTTCCATTACGACGCACCGGATTACGAAGAGCAACTCCTCGGCAAGCCGGGAGACTAGCTCGCATGTTCCGCGAGCTGATCGAGACGTTTCTCAGGTTCCTGCGCACCTTCGGTGCGATGTTCCTGTTCTTCCTGCGCCTCCTGCAGTATTCGCCGAGCGTGCTGGTCAAACGCTTCTCGCTGGTGGCCTACCAGGTTTACAACGCCGGTGCCCTGTCGATCATCATCATCATGGTCAGTGGCCTGTTCGTCGGCGGCGTTTTGGGACTGCAGGCGTTCTCCAATCTCGAGCGCTTCAATGCGGAGGATGCCACGGGGATCCTCGTCGGTTTCGCGCTGATCAAGGAGATCGGGCCGGTCATCACCGCGTTGCTGTTCGCGGGCAGGGCCGGCACGGCGCTGGCCTCGGAAATCGGATTGATGAAGGCGACGGATCAGCTCTCGGCGATGGAGATGATGGCCGTCGACCCGATGCGTTATGTCGCAGTTCCCCGATTCCTGGGCGGCGCCATCTCGATGCCGCTGCTCACCGCGATCTTCACGACGATCGGCCTGCTCGGCGCGGACCTCGTCGCAGTGGAACTTATGGGCGTCGACGTAGGGTCTTACTGGCAGCAGCTGCAGAATGCACTGGACCTCAAGGACGTCTATGAGGGCATCTTCAAGAGCGTCGTGTTCGGCCTGGTGGCGAGCCTGCTGGCCGTCTGGGAAGGGTATAATTGCATCCCCACGGCCGAAGGGGTGGGCCGGGCGACCACCCGCACCGTCGTCATCACGGCAATCGTCGTACTGGTATTCAATTTCATGATCACGGCATGGATCATCTAGGGGAGTGACGATGCAACAGACGCGCACAATGGAGATGGGCACGGGCCTGTTCGTGCTACTCGGTATCCTGGCGCTGTTCTTCCTGACGACGCAGACGACGGGCAGTACCGACTTCGAAGCCGCCGATACCTACACGGTGACGGCACGCTTCCAAAACGTTGGCAGCCTGAAGAAGCGGGCCCCGGTGTCGATGGCCGGCGTGACGATCGGCCGGGTAACCGACATCGCGTTCGATCCCAAATCGCTGGAAGCCGTCGTCACGTTCGTCATCGACAGCCGCTACAAGGAGATCCCCGATGACTCGGACGCGAGCATCCTCACGGCGGGGCTGCTCGGGAGCCAGTACATCGGGCTGCAACCCGGTGGCTCGGAGACCTATCTCGGGGACGGCAGCGAGATCTATATGACGCAGTCCGCCGTCATCCTGGAGAACCTGATCGGCAAGTTCCTGCTGCACGGCAGCCCGGGCAGTTCATCGGATGATTCCGGGCAATAGGAAAGGAGTCCGCCCATGTATCGTGTCATCACCACAACGGCACTCGTGTTGCTGGCGAGTGTGCCTTTTGCGACGGCCACGACCTCGTCGGACGGATCGCCGAATGCGGTGGTCGAGGATGCCGTCGCGCTGCTGTCGAAGGGCCTCGACGAGCGCCGGGAAGAGCTCAAGAACAACCCGCAAAAGCTCTACGAGTTCATCGACGGTATCCTGCTGCCGCGATTCGAGCGCCGGGTCGCGGCGATCGCCGTACTGGGACCCTATTGGCGGCAGGCGACGCAGGAGCAGAGGGAGCGCTTCATCAATGCCTTCTATACGGTGCTGGTGCACCGCTATGCGGAAGGCATCCTCGACTTCGATACCAGCCGTATCAAGATCCTCCCGTACCGCGGCGATCCGTCCAGGCCGATCACCACGGTAAGGACGCAGGTCACGCTCGAAGACGGCACCGAAGCGAACGTCGACTACGACCTCGTCAAGTCCAAGGACGATGGCAAGTGGCGCATGTTCAACGTGAACATCGAGGGCGTGTCCTACGTCAAGAACTTCCGCACCGAGTTCGACCAGGAGATTCGCGCCAGCAGCCTGGAAGCCGTGATCGACCGGCTCGAGCGCGAGGCGGCCACCGGCGAATTCGAAGATGGCGACGGGGTCCTGCACAAGGCTTCCGGTTCGTCCGCGCAATCGCAGGGGGATTCGCAGGCCAAGGCTGCCGGCAGTGAGTGACTACGAGTTGAAGGACCTGGGCGACGGCCGCTTCGAACTCAGCGGTGAGTTGTCTTTCGGCACCGTCGACAGGATCCTGCGCGCCAGTGACGCCGCGTTCCGGGATCACGAGCGGCTGCACGTGGACTTCAGCGGCGTCGACAAGGCCGACTCGGCCGGGCTCGCGCTGTTGCTGGAATGGAAGGCGCAGGCGCGGCAGCGTTCTCGCCGGATCGACTACGCAGCGATTCCCGCCAGCGTGCTTGCCATCGCACAGACGACCGAGGTACAGCACCTGCTCTGAGCCGCGTGCGACTCAGTCCTTGCCGTCGTCTTCGTTGTAATACTCGTCCAGCATTTCCTGGTCGACGGGCGATTCCTCCGTAGGCGGATTGCCGTCGTAGATCTGGTATTCGCGATTCTGCCGGTAGGTCTCCCGCAGGGAGATATAGGGATCGGTCGACTTGTCGACCAGTGTCTCGGCGGTCAACAGGCGTGCCCGCGCGTCGAGGGCGCGGAACAGGTAGAGCTTGTCCTTCACCGAGGTGCGGAGATAGGGATTGATGTCCGTATAGAAATCGACCGGCAGTGCGGCCGCGTCGAGCGTCGAACTCGGGCCGAAGAAGGGCAGCACGAGATAAGGACCTTCCGGCAATCCCCAGACCGCCAGCGTCTGCGAGAAGGATTCGTCGTAACGCCGCATGCCGCCGGCACCGGCGACGTCGAAGATGCCACCCAGACCCAGAGTCGTATTGAACAGGAAACGGCCGAGCTCGCTGAAGCCGCGCCCCGGTTTGCCCTGCAGGAAGTTGTTCAGGGCCGATCGCGGCGTCGTGAAGTTGCTGAAGATGTTCGCAAAGCCGCGCCGTATGGGGGTCGGCGTGATCTTCTTGTAGCCTTTCGCCAGCGGTTTCAACGTGTACTTGTCGACCGTCATGTTGACGGCGTACATGTTGCGGTTGAAGCGCTCGAACGGATCGTAGGGGACGGGTGTCGATTCGGCCACCTTATCGGCCGTCGACGCGCAACCGCAGGCGAGGACGCACACACAGGCCAGCATGCTCAGGCGGCTTGCCGGACTGCTCCCCCCGCTGCCGCCTGTTCTCATCGCTCCGACAGCCTCGCGGTGACGCCGTTCGGCCGGTTCTTTTGCATCTGCTTGAGCTGTTCCTCGGTCATGAAGTCGCGGATGAAGTCGATGCGGGCCTCGAAGCGGATGCGCTGGATCTCCTGCAGCTCCGGCAGGGCCAGCGCGCGCTGCAGCATGTCGATACCGCCCATCAGGTCGCCCGTCATCAGGCTGTATTCGGAGAGGTAGTAGTAGGACTCCGCGACGTCACCGGCTTCGTTGGCGGCGCGGGCGATCAACCGCACCTGTTCTGGCGTCGGCGGAACGTTGTTGAGCAGGTCCAGCAGCATCGCATGCGCCTGGGCGGCGCGGCCCAGCCTGAGCAACAGCTCGGCATAGTCGATGACGAGCGGCACGTTGCGCGGGAACAGCTCGAGCGCATGATCGAGCGTCGCCAAGCCGGCGTCGTAGTCCTCCAGGGCGATCTGCGTCTGGCCGAGTCCGATGTGATAGGCGATGACCTTCTTGTCGTGATCGACGAGATCCTGGAAGATCCGGTTCGCCTCGCGGTCGCGTCCGGCCCGCTGGTAGGCCACGGCCCGGCCGTACTTCTCGATATCCGTCTGGTTCGCGTAATCGCGTTGTTGGAAATAGTTGACCGCCTGATCGGCGGTATCGAAATCCGCTACGGTCAGGCGCATCTTGCTGATGCCGTAGTTGGCCGAGTCGTCCCTTGGCGCCATCGGAAACTCGCGAGCACGGTTACGCGCCTCCGCGATGCGCGCCGTCGTGACCGGGTGCGACTGCAGGAACTCCGGCGTCCGTGTCTCCGGCAGGCTCGATGCCTGCCGGGCGATGACTTCGAAGAACGAGGCCATGCCATGGGGGTCGAAGCCGGCCCCCGCCATCGCACCGATGCCGACGCGATCGGCCTCGGCCTCGTTGGCGCGTGTGAAATTGATCTGGTGTTGCGCGGCCGTGCCTTGCGCGACCGCCATCGCGCCGCCGACGGCGTCGCTGCTGCCGCCCGCCGCGCCCAGGATCATCGCGCCGAGCATCAGCGCTGTCGTCAGGATGTTCTGCCGGCTGTTGGCGTGGACGGCGCGGGCGATGTGA
>JBAUVS010000606.1:0-16336 GCA_049583345.1 Woeseiaceae bacterium | reverse complement strand
CTGCGCTACCGGCTCTATGTCGAAAACCTGAGCGACGTGCCCGTGAGTGATTTCCGGATCACGGACGAACTCGACCGCCTCAATGCGGATCCGTCCTTCCAGGCGGGCACACTAAATGTCGTAACGCTGCCGGTGGGTGCGGATGCCGGCAACACGGACGCGAACGGCGGTGCGGCCGGTACCGGCCTGCTGGACGTACGCAACCTGAGCATTGGCGGACAGGGCGCAAGTGTCCTGATCGAGTTCGAGATCCAGCTCGCCCCTGTCATTGCGAACGACACGATCGTCTACAACCAGTCCGAGCTCCTGTTCGACGACTATTCGGCCGCCGTCAGTGATGACCCGAACGTTAACGGTGCTTCGGATCCGAACGTTTCGGGTGACGAAGATCCGACGCAGATCCTGATCCAATCGGCACCGGATCTCCTGATCGAGAAGACTTCTGCATACATCACCGGCGATCCGAATATATTGCTTGCCGGCGAAACGCTGCGTTACACGATAACCATCGGCAACATCGGCACGGACAACGCGACCGGCGTCACGCTGGTTGACCTCGTGCCGGGGAATACGACCTACGTCGCCGGCAGTACTACGCTGAATGGTACGGCCGTGCCCGACGCCGCAAACGGCACGTCGCCGTTGATCGACGGCATCCTGATCAATGCGCCGGCCGATACGACGCCGGGCGTGCTGAATGCGCGGGTACCGGATGGGGTTGCAACGCTGGTGTTCGACGTGGTCGTGTATCCGGACGTTCCGGACGGGACCGTCATCTCGAACCAGGCTTTCGTCAGCGCGGCCGACCAGGGCATCGCCGATCAGCCGTCGGATGATCCGCGAACTCCGATAGCGGACGATCCGACACGCGACGTGGTCGGCAATTTCCCGCTGCTGTTCGCGCCCAAGTCGGCCGCACTGCAGGTCGACAATGGCACGCCCGGCATCGTCGATCCGGGCGACGTCGTGCGCTACACGATCACGATCTACAACAACGGTACGGTCCCCGCTACGGCGGTCAAGCTGTCCGACGTCGTGCCGGCAAACGTGACCTATGTCGCCGATTCGACCACCCTCAACGGGCTGGCAATCGGTCAGCCCGACGGCGGCAACTTCCCGCTGGTCGGCGGCGTCGACGTCGGCTCGGCCGACCTGACGCCGCCGGTACCCGGCGCCGGCGAAGGCATGCTAAACCCCGGGCAGGCGGCCGTCGTGCAGTACGACATGCAGGTGAATGCCGGCGTTCCCGCCGGGACACTGATCACCAACCAGGCCGTCGTGTACAGCGCCGAGCGGCCGAACCTCCTGACCGATGGCGACGGTAACCCCGCCACGGGTCCGGAGCCGACAGTGGTGGTCGTCGGCGACGCGCAGGCCCTGTCGATCGTCAAGGAGGTTTCGGTCGTCGGTGGCGGTCCGGCCATGCCGGGCGCCACACTCGAGTACACCGTCACGGTGAGGAACGTCGCCGCAGTCCCGGCATACTACGTTTCCCTCACCGACGACCTCGACGATCCGAACCCGGGCTACCTCAGCTACGTCGACATGTCCGCGACGATGAACGGCCTTGCCGACGGGATCAGCGTCGCCGGCAACCTCATCAGCGCGGACTACTCCGCGGCATACGGAGCATTGCAACCGAACGAATCCGTCATCTTGCGATTCAGGGCGGTCATCAATCCGACCCTCGTCGAAGGTACGACCATCACGAATACGGGCCGCGTCCAGTGGAACGACCCTCCGCAATGGGCGGAGGCCAGTGTCTCCATCGACGTCGGTGCCATGCCGGATGCCGGCATGCTCAGCGGTTACGTCTGGCACGATGCCGACCACGGCAACACCAAAGGCGACGCCGAGCGGCCGCTCGAGGGCTGGACGGTCGAACTGCTGCTCGCTGACCAGCCGGTCCGGTCCATGCTCACCGACGCGGACGGCCACTACCTGTTCGCAGGTGTTACGCCGAGCTACGACCCGGATTCCCTGTACTCGCTACGCTTCAGCGCCCCGGGCGCGACGACTGCGACGGCGCTGATGGGTGAAACCGACTCCGACTTCACCGACGGGCTGCAACGGATCGACGAAATCGACGTGCAGGAGGGGAGTAACCTGCTGGACCTGAACATGCCCGTCGATCCGGACGGCATCGTCTATGATTCGGTGGCACGTACGCCGATCGCCGGAGCGACGGTCACACTGGTCGATGTCCGCAACGGCGCGGCCATACCGGATAGCTGTTTCGACGATCCGAACCAGCAGGACCAGGTAACCGTTTCCAACGGCTACTACAAATTCGACATCAACTTCTCGGATCCGGCCTGTCCGAGTGGTTTGAATTACCTGATTCGTGTGACCCCGCCGGGCAGCAATTTCACGTCCGGCGTATCGGAGCTCATCCCGCCGACCTCGGACCAGTCGACACAGCCGTTCGACGTGCCGTCCTGTCCCGGTTCCACGAACGACGCGGTTCTCGCTACGGCCGATTACTGCGAGGCGCAAGCCTCGGAATTCCAGCCGCCACCGTCCGTCTCGGCACGAAGCCCGGCCACGAATTACCACCTGTTCCTGACGCTCGACGGCAGCCAGGTACCCGGTTCCAGCCAGCTGTTCAATAATCACATTCCCCTCGATCCGAGGCTCGGCGGCTCCGTCGCAGTGACCAAGACCACGCCGATGCTGAACGTGACCCGCGGCCAGCTCGTGCCCTATGTGATCACGGTCAGCAACTCGTTCGGCGTCGATCTGCAGGACGTGACCGTCGTCGACCGCTTCCCGGCCGGGTTCCACTATGTCGAGGGGTCGGCACGTTTCGACGGCGTCCCGACCGAACCGGAAGTCGTCGGCCGTGAACTGCATTGGCAGAACCTGACGCTGCAGACGGACGCGCAGCACGAGATCAAGCTGTTGCTGGCCGTCGGCGCCGGCGTCACCGAAGGCGAATTCGTCAATCGGGCACAGGCCGTGAACTCCCTGTCGGGTACGGCGATGTCAGAGGAAGCCGAAGCGACCGTGCGCCTGGTACCCGATCCCACGTTCGACTGCACGGACGTAACAGGCAAGGTCTTCGACGACAACAATCGCAACGGATACCAGGACGGTGACGAGGCGGGGCTTGCAGGCGTGCGCGTCGTCACCGCGAGCGGACTGGCCGCGACGACCGATGCCTATGGCCGGTACCACATTACCTGTGCCATCACGCCGAACGAGATGCGCGGAAGCAATTTCGTATTGAAGCTGGATGACAGGAGCCTGCCGAGCGGATACCGGCCGTCCACGCGTCCCGTCCAGATGCAGAGAGCGACACGCGGCAAGGCGCTGAAGATCAATTTCGGCGCGTCCATCCACCGCGTCGTTGGCCTCGATATCGCCGACGGGGTCTTCGAGCCCGGCTCGGTGGGGATTCGGCACCAATGGCTGCCGCGATTCGACGTCCTGCTATCCGAATTGCAGAAAGGACCCGCGGTTCTCCGGCTGGCCTATGTCGCCGACGTCGAGCCGGAGGCACTCGTGAAGCGGCGCATCGAGGCAGTGCGCAAGCGCATCATGAGCGACTGGGAGGCGCTGGACTGCTGCTACAAGCTTGTCATCGAGTCGGAAGTGTACTGGCGCCTCGGCGGGCCGCCACCGAAGCCGGAAGAGGGGACGAGCCGATGAGTGCGCTCCTTCGAAGGCCCCTGATGATGGCAATGGCGGCAATGCTGGTAACGGCGGTTCACGCAGCGGAGGTCGACGAGGCACCGCTGGGCGAGGCGGTTGAACGCAATCTGCCGCTCGATACACCGTTCCGGGAGTGGGTCATGGACCCCGGCGAGGAGAGCGCGGAGCAGGGCGACTCACTCGAAACGCGGGAGACGCTCAAGGACACGCTGGATACGATCAAGCTGAGTAATCTCGTGCCGCCTATCCATTTCGAATCCGGCGTGGCCGACATCCCGGAGTCGACGGTCGAGTCACTGGCGGACATTCTCGATCGCATGCGGGACCGCCTCCACGTGCGGCTGCACCTGATCGGCCATGCCGACAACCAGCCCCTTTCGCCGGCGCTCGCAGCGATCTACGGCGACAACTATGGGCTGTCACGGGAGCGCGCGGGCCAGGTTGCGGAGTACTTCCAGACGGCGCTGGCCCTGCCGCCCGAGGCAGTCTCGTACGAGTGGGCAGGCGATACGAAACCTGTCGCGAGCAATGATACCGAGGAAGGGCGGGCGCTCAACCGCCGCGTCGAGGTCGAGGTCTGGTACGACGAGGTCAGGAAAAAAGTCGCACTGGAGGAGTTCCTCGTGCCCAACGAGATCCAGCGCGTCAAGGTGTGTCGCATGGAGACGGTCTGCAAGCTGCGCTATGTGGATGGCCACTCGAAACGGGCTCGGATACAGAATCTCGTCGCGCCCTTGCACTACGGGGCGGATTCGATCGATGTCGACGACGTGTACATCGGGCAGATCCGGCAGGCGCTGGAGAATCTCGGCGACAAGCAGAACGTGGTCGTCAAATTCGTCGGCTATGCCGATAATCAGCCACTCACCGGCCGTGTCGGGCGGATCTACGGCGATGAGGTGGGACTGTCCAAGGCCCGCGCGCGCCGGGTCGCGCTGGCGGTCCAGGACAAGCTGCGTCTGCCGACCGATTCGATCGAAAGCGACGGTAAGGGTGCGCAGAAGCCGCTGGGATCGAACGCGACAGCCAACGGCCGCGCCCTCAACCGGCGCGTCGAGGTCGAGTTCTGGTATGACGACCCGCTACAGGAATTGCCCGACGAACCGCAGCTCTGTCCGGGCGACCCGGGCGCCGAGACAGTAACGCGGGTCTACGATCCGCCCTGGGGTCATATCGAGGACATCGATTTTGTCGACGGGCAACCGGTTATCCCGCCGGGATATGACGACGTTCTCGCCCGGGCACTCGAAGACGTCGCGGACAAGACCAACCCGCGACTGCGCTTCGTCGGTTACACGCGCAACGAACGACTGGAACGCCGGACGGCCACGGTCTACGGCGACGACATCGGCCTGTCGGCATCGCGCGCCCGGCGTGCGATGGAGCAGGTGGCCGCCGAGATGCACATCGAGCCGAGCCAGGCCGAGTTCGAGGGGCGTGGCTACGTGCACTCGGCGGACGTCGTCAATGCCGGTTTCACCGAGAGTGACAACTCGTACGTGGCAGTCCAGGTCGTCTACGACGAACTTGCGATCCTGGACGACTACGAAGGGGTCGACATCACCCGGCTTACGCGCGAGCTGACGCCGCAGAACCCGCTGGGTCTGAATCTCATGCGCATCACTGTCGACGGCAGGCCCATCGACGATCCCAAGCGAAGTTCGTCCGACATCCAGCGTTGCACCGACGTCGCGCTGGACCAGGCGGATATCCAGTTCGGATTCGACAATCTGCGCTCGGCTCCGAGACTCAGCGTTGCCGCGGCGCCGACCCGGGTAATGGTATCGAGGAAGTCCGGGATCGGCAGTCGGGGTTTGTCCAGCGGTTTGTCCAGCGGCTTCTCCGGCGGTATGGCCGGTGGCTACGTAATATGGGAATACGACTCCGCACCGCCGGTACGCTTCCGGATGTATACGAATTATTCGTCATTCATCCAGCGCGCCGAGGTTCGGATATTCGAGCCGGGCGTATCCCTCGAGTCGGAACCGCTCGACGTCATCAACATCGGTGACCACGGTGAGGCGGAATGGACGCCGCCGCCGGACGTGCTCAGGATACCTGCGAAGGAACTCTCCTACGTGTTGCGCGCCTACGGCAAGAGCGGCAATTTCGATGAAACGCAACCGCAACCCTTGTACCTGGTCTACCTCGACCCTGCACAAGACGAGCCCGAAAATGAAGCGCCGGACACGGGGCCCGCGCCGATGCTGTTCTCGGCCTACGGAGAGGATCAGCTCGGCCTTCATAATATCGGCCTGGGCAGCGGCACGGTCAATGTCCGCGGCAACAATATCCCGCCTGACAACAAGGTGCTGGTGGCAGGACGACCGGTTCCCGTCGACGAATCCGGTAGCTTCGTTACCGAGGAAATCCTGCCGGAAGGCACCCACACCGTGGAGGTCGCCGTCGTCGACGCCGAAGACAAGGGGAGGCTCTACCAGCGCGATCTCGAGCTGAAATCGAACGACTGGTTCTACGTCGGTACGGCCGACCTTACGCTGGCGCAAGGCTCCACGAACGGACCGATCGAATTACTGCAGGGACAGAATTCCGACTACGACTACACCTCGAACAGCGATGGCCGTCTCGCCTTCTTCGTCAACGGCAAGTTCGGCGAGCACTGGAAACTGACCGCAGGCGCGGACACCGGGGAAGGGGCACTCGGCGACATCTTCAGCAATTTCATGGACAAGTCTCCGGATTCACTTTTCCGCCGTATCGATCCGGACTACTACTACCCGACCTTCGGCGATGACGGGACCGTCGAGGAAATGGCGCCCAGCATGGGCAAGTTCTACGTACGGCTCGCGAAAGGGGGCAATTACGGCGAATGGGGCAATCTGCGAATCGCCTACATGAATAACGAGCTCGCACAGGTCGATCGCGGCCTCTACGGGATGGATCTGCACTTCGAGTCGGACGCGGCAACCGGGTTCGGCGACAAGCGCTTCGCGGTCGATACTTTCGCGGCCCAACCTGGAACTGTCGCCAGCCGGGAGGAATTCCGTGGCACGGGCGGGTCACTGTATTTCCTGCAACGGCAGGACTTGCTCGCGGGATCCGAACGCGTTCGCATCGAGATTCGAGACAAGGCGTCGGGCATCGTCACCGGTGTGGTCAACCTGATGCCTGTGATGGACTACGATATCGATTACCTGCAGGGAAGGATCGTACTCGTCGAACCGCTGGCGTCGACAGTGGACGACAATCTGCTCGTCCGCAGCGGTGCGTTGTCCGGTGACGAGGCCTACCTGGTAGTGCGCTACGAGTACACGCCCGGATTCGACCAGATCGACGCAATGGCCACGGGCGGCCAGGCGCACTACTGGTTCGGCGACCACGTCAAACTCGGAGTTACTGCGAATGCCAACAAGGAAGACGCTTCCGACAGCAACCTGAACGGAGCGGACCTGACGTTCCGCTGGAGCGCCGGATCCTGGTTGAAGCTGCAACAGGGCAAGAGCAAAGGGCTGGTCTCGCTGCCGGTAATGTCGCAGGACGGCGGCTTCGGATTTCAGGCCTACGATCCGGCTTCGTTCGTCGACGCAGAAGCACAGGCGCAGCGCGCCGACATCAGCGTGAATCTGGGCGATTTCGTCGACTTTACCGAGGGCAGGTTCAACCTGTACGTGCAGGACGCGGACGCAGGCTACTCGGCACCCGGGCTCACGACGTTCACCGATACCCGGAATTACGGCGGCGCCTTCACCGTTCCGATCGGCGACAGGTTCTCCGTTGGAGCAAAGATTGACAACCGGGTCCAGGACCAGGGCATCGAACTGAAAGCGCAGGAGCTCAATGTGGGCTACAAGTTCGGCCAGCATTGGACAATCCGCGCCGGATACAGGAAGGACGAGCGTACCGACAGCGCTATCATCGTGCCGCTGACACAGGAACAGGGTGAACGCGCGGATGCGACACTTCAGGTCGGCTACGACACGGGGTCGACCTGGAACGGGTACATGTTTACCCAGGACACAGTGTCTGTGACAGGCAACCGGCCTGAGAATGCCCGCACCGGCGTCGGTGGTTCGTATCAAGTGATGGACAAGTTGCGAATCGATGCAGAAGTGTCGGATGGTGACCTCGGCATGGGCGGCAAGCTCGGGACGACCTACATGCATTCCGAGCGGACGAGTCTGTATGTCAATTACGCGCTCGAGAACGAGCGCACGGACAATGCCATGCAGTCCACGATGCGCGGAAACGAAGGGAATCTCGTCGCGGGTATCAAGACGCGACTGGGCGATAGCACGAGCGTGTTTCTCGAGGAGCACTACCACGAGAATGACGCGATGACCGGGCTGACGCACGCAACCGGCATCAGTTTTGCGCCGACAGAGAAATGGAACTTCGGCATAAAGACCGATATCGGCACTCTGCAGAACGTGCAGACGGGGGCACAAACCGATCGCGTCGCCGCCGGCGTACAGATGGGCTACGGTTCGGATGCTCTGCAGTTCTCGAGCGCCATCGAATATCGCAATGACGACCAGCAGCAGCTCGATCTGCAGCTTACCGAGCGCAGGACCTGGTTGTTCAAGAACAGCTTCAAGTACCAGGTGAACCCCGGAGCGCGTCTGCTGGGCAAGCTGAACCATTCGCAGAGTGAGAGTTCACTCGGCACGTTCTACGATGGCGGGTTCACCGAGGCGGTCTTCGGTTTCGCGTACCGTCCGATCGATAACGACCGTCTCAACACGCTGGTCAAGTACACATATTTTTACAACGTCCCGACGTCGGAGCAGATTGGGCCGCAGAATGTGACGGCGGAATTCCTCCAGAAGAGCCATATCGCAGCGATCGACATCACCTATGACATCACCCCACAGGTTACGATCGGGGGCAAGTACGCCTATCGTCTCGGCATGGTCAGCCTGGATCGCGAAAATCCGGAATTCTTCTCCAACAACGCGAGCCTGTATGTGATCCGCGGGGACTACCGGTTCCGGGAGAACTGGGAGTTACTGGTGGAGACACGCATGCTCGGAATGTCGGACATCGGCGAGCGCCGCGCCGGTGTGCTCACGACGGTCTCGCGCTACCTGGGCGATCATTTCAAGATCGGACTCGGTTACAATTTCACCGACTTTTCCGACGATCTCACGGACCTGAACTACGATCACCAGGGAGTTTTCCTGAATCTGGCGGGATCGATGTAAGGACGTGGCGCGTGAAGGTCAACGAGAGACGAACGCCGAATCTCCGGCCGGTTCGTCGCTGTCACTGGTTCCCTGTACGGTCATTTCGGGCCTGGCGAGGCTGAGGTACAGCGCGCTCAGCCGCTCGAAGGTCGAGCCCCAGGAGTAATGCCGCGCGATGTCGACGTGCCGCAGCTGGCGTTCGGCGGCGGTATCGTCGAAATTTTCGATGTGCCGCACGGCAAATGCCAACGCGGTGCCGGAAGTATCCCTCGCCATCACGGGTCGTCTCTCATAGCGCAGGCTCTCATCGAGACCGCCGCCGCGTACTGCAAGTACGCGCGTACCGCAGGCCTGCGCTTCCAGTGAGACGAGGCCGAAGGTCTCGCGGTTGCCTGCATGTACGAACAGGTCAGCGGCCGAATACAGATCGGCCAGGCGCTCGCGCGAGTCGGTGTACGGTAGCCAGGTCAGCCAGTCCACTTCTCGTGCCTTTTCTTCCACGTCGTCACGCTTTTCACCGTCACCGACGATCAGCAGGTGATACATCCTCGCGTCGTCCCGGAGCTTTTCCATCATCGCAAACAGGCTGCGGATGTTCTTTTCCCGAGCCAGGCGACCGACATAGAGCAGCAGCCGGGTGCCGGACTCGAGGCCGAGTTCACGGCGTATGCGATCGCGGCTGTCACGCGGGTAGAACACATCGAGATTGGTGCCGAGCGGGATCCGGACGAGCCGCTGGATTCCGATCGCCTCCAGCGCATCGAAACAATGCTGGCTCGGCACGACCGTGGCCGACATGCGGCTGTATAGACGGATGAGATAATTCCGGATGACCGGTGCCACCATCGAACCAACGTGTCTGCCGGCGTACTTCTTGAGGGTGCGGCCGAGCGCCCGCGGGTAGTCCGAGTGATAGTACGCGACGATCGGGATGCCGTTGCGTCGCGCGGCTTCGAGCCCGATCCAGGCCGCGCGATAGGGATCGCCCGTCTCGATGATGTCCGGGCGCTCCGCCGCGACGGCGGCGAGGATCTTCTTGCGGTTCATCAGGATGCGATAACTGGCCGAGCCGATCAGGCGCGGGCTGCGGATCTCGTGGATCGAGCGGCGCTCCAGCCGCGTCACTGCATCCCGGTGTGACGGGACGACCAGTGCATGCTCGTGCGGCGTATTCGCCAGCAGGTAGCGAGCCTTCTCCTCGACGTAGCGGCGCACGCCGCCGCTCATCGGGCTGAAGAACTGCACGATGTCACAGATTTTTATCGGCGGGGACCGCATCGGCTGTTGGCGGTAACTGGGGCCAGTTGTTCTGACGTGGCATCAGGTATTGCATGCATCCTGCCGGCGAAGTGTAGCGCATTTTGCTCTGCTCGCCCCGTTTGACTGGAATATATCTTTCGCTGAGCTAAACTGGCTGCGTCGTTGTGCGGGGCCCGTGCAGCGGCTCCATATCCAGAACAAGAACGGAGCGCTCACACTATGCGAACGATTACTCGAATTTGCACAATTGCCGTGGCGGCACTGCCAGCCGCGTCCCTCGCGGAATCGCCGCTCCAGATTTACGACAAGATGGAAGAACAGGAGCAGGCCGGAATCCGCGACAACAAGGACGTGACCGTCAGGAAGCGCACGATGGACATCGACCAGATCGATTACTACGAAGCGCAGGCCGTCCCAGGCCTGAAGAATGCCAACGGGGAGCAGCTGTATGTCCTGCGTACGGTTCCGCCGCAGGAGCTGGAACAACGCCAGGCCGCCGGTGGCTTGGAAAATGCATCGGCCCCGGATTTGCGTGCAGCCGCCGACAAGATCGAGAAAGCGGGCCAGATGGCGCACGACGCAATGCAGCAGGAGATGCAAGACGCGCAACTTCCGGGCGGACTGACCGACATGCTGATGAACGCGCCGAAGGACCAGCCCTGGCTGTCGCCGGATCCCCAGAGCGTCGCCGGCATGTATGCGACGATGCTCCGCGGCGCTGCGCAGGGCAAAGAGGAGCAGGCGGCACGCGACGATCCCGCAGCCATGGCGCAGCAGCGGGCCGCTGCGCGAGACCTGATCGCCGCCAAATCGCGCTTTGTCGGCGCGGACAGCATCGATGGCATCGACGCGTTGCACGTTGTCGCCGAGAACATCGGGCAGCGCCAGATCACCGACGACGGCAAGGAGTTCACGCTGAATACGATGAACATGTGGGTCGATGCAAAGGCCTACGTGCCGCTGCGCCTGCAAATGGATGGTGAGCTCAACGACGGCAAGGAGGCGCGTCCGATCCGGATCGAGCGCGACAACAAGGACTACCGCCACGTCGACGGCTGTGGCCGGCTGTACAAACCCTTCCTCACCGTGATGAAGATCTCCGGCATCATGGACGAGAAACAAAAAGCGCAGATGGCCGAGGCGCAGGCCAAGATGGCGGAACTCGACAAGCAGCTCGCACAGATGCCGGCCTCGCAGCGGGACATGATCATGCGGCAGATGGGTCCGCAGATGGAGATGATGAAGAACATGGCGTCCGGCGGCGGCATCCAGATCGAATCGACAGTCTCCGAGATGCGCTGCAATACCGGCCCGCCGAACCCGCTGGAAGTAGCACAGGCGACCATGGGTGGCGGCATGCTGGGCATGGGTGCGGCTGCAGCTGGCGACGGTGTATTGCCATACTACGTCGACGAGAAGGGCATCGGCATCATTCGGTATGCCGATGCGGGCGGCGCGAAGGGGCCGTACTTCCTTACCGTCAGGAACAAGACTGCAGGAACGGTTATCGCCGGCCCGCTCGGCCCGTATACGGGCCCGAAAGTGGGGATCTACATCGGCAGCCTTAAGATGCTCGGGCTCCCGTATTCCGACGTCGAGCTTGAGCTGTACCGGGATGGGCCGCATCGCACTGCGGCCCGGTTCCGGCCGGAAGTCGATCCGGCGAAGGCGGAGAGCCAGGCCGATTGCGGCAAGCCGTCGGCGAGTGGCGAGTGTTCCCGGTGACGGACTGCGAGTACATAGTGAACACGGATAGAAGAAAAGTGGAAATCCGGAGAGGGGAGAAGGTGATGAATGTTCTGAAAACTGCCTGGGTCGTCGGTATTGCGGTGTGCGCCATCGTAACGACTGCCTCGGCCGACGACCTGACACGGAGAGTCCAGAAGGACCTGGTAGCGCTCGGCTACGATCCGGGCAACATCAGCGGCGATGTGACGACGGACACGACGGTTGCCATCGCCAAGTACCAGGCCGAACACGACATGCCCGTGACGGGCGAGGTTTCGCCGCTGCTCGCGGGGGTCCTGTCGGCCGAAGTGGACAAGCAGCGTTCGGGCCAGGCCGAGACGACGGCAGCCGCACCCGCCGCGGCGCCGGACCCGCAAGCCTTGCAGGCCGCTCAGCAGGCCTGCCTGCAGCAGAAGGTCGCCGCAGCCCAGGCGTCACAGAAAAAGAAAAGGGGATTCGGTCATCTCATGAGCGCGATCACGCGCACGGCGGCGCGGACGGGGAACTACGACCTGTCGAGCACGGCCAATGACGTTTATTCCGCCGGCGCGACGGTCGACGATTTGTCCGCGGCCGCCAAGGACCTCGGTTTGACCGAGGACGACATCGAGGCCTGTCGCAACCCGAACTGATCGCGCCGCAGCTTCGCCGCGGCGCAGCCTAGCCGCCTTCCGATTCGGCCCGGGACTCGATCAGACGATCGAGATTGCCGACGTCGAGCACGGGCGACGCATCGAGCTCGGCGGCATCGAGTATGTGCGCGACACGCTCGAGTGCGGCGACGATCATGGCTTGTTCCCAGTCGTCGAGGCGGTCGAAGGACCTTTCGAACCGGTTCTGCAGCAGATCCGGTGATTTCCGCAATGCCGCGGCGCCGGCGTCGCTCAGCTCGATCCAGATACGGCGGCGGTCTTCGGTGTCGCGCCGCCGCGTGACGAATCCGGCGCTCTCGAGTTTCTGCAGGAGCACGGTCACGGTCGCCTGCTTCAGCTTGACGGCCCTGGCGATGGCACTCGGCAGCGCCTTGCCTTCGCGGGCGATGTGCTGGAGGACGAGCAGTTGCGAGGTGGTGAAGTCGGAATGGGCGGCGAGTTCCCGCGCATTGAGCTCCGTGACGCGCAGGATGCGTCGCAGCGCGATCAGGGCTGTATTGGAGCGATCGTCCATCCGGTACCGGCTTCGCCTGGCGGATGGGTCGTTTTGACAGATTTGTCCCGAAATTGCCAGAAAATCACCGTCGCGGGTGGAAATTAGTTTAATAAATGAATAATATTGCTTCGAGGCCAAAAAGGCTCCAAACGCTCTCTGTTAAAAATAATATAATAAAACAATATGTTATGATAGTTCAACCGGTTGACCGGGCGGATAGCCTGTGTCCCGAGCCTTGGTTTGACTAAAATTACTTAGCTTAGTAAACTTTCTCTCCATGCCCGAGCCCACCCTGGACAAGGCGCGTACGGAAGCGTGCCCCATCGTGATGCGCAGGCCAGTTGCCGAAGATGGCCCGGCGGTCTCCGGGCTGGTAGGCGCGTGTCCGCCCCTGGACGAGAACTCGCGCTACTGCAATCTGCTGCAGTGCACGGACTTTTCGGACACCTGCATCGTGGCCGAACGGGCCGGTGAGTTGGTCGGTTGGGTGTCCGGGTACCGTCTGCCCTCGGAACCGGAAACGCTGTTCGTCTGGCAGGTCGCGGTCCATCCGGATGCGAGAGGCGAGTGCCTCGGCAAGCGGATGTTGCTCGCCCTGCTGCGGCGCCTGTCGAAGTCCGGCGTCAGCGCCCTGCGGACCACCGTGACCAAAGCCAATCAACCCTCGCGTGCGATGTTTCGCTCCATTGCGGGCAGCCTGGACGCGGACATGTCCGAGCGCAGGCACTTCGAAGCCGGGCGCCACTTCGACGGCCGGCACGAGGGCGAATATCTCATCGAGATCGGGCGATTCTGACCCGGCGCAGTGCCGATCCGGAACCCGCCGTCTCTCTCATTTTCCGAACCAAGAGGACCCGCAGTGTCTGTTACCAATCCAGTGAGTGAATCCGATTCGCCTTCGAACACGTTCGAAGAATTCGAATCGTCCGTACGCAGCTATTCGAGAACCTTTCCGAAACTCTTCACACGCGCGCAGGGCGCCTATCTGTATGCCGATGACGGATCCCGATACCTCGATTTCCTCATGGGTTGCTCGTCGTTGAATTACGGCCACAATCACCCGGCGCTGAAGCAGGCGCTCATGGAATACATCGACAGAGACGGCATCGCGCACGGGCTGGATCTGCACAGCGATGGCAAGGAAGCTTTCCTTCGCGAGTTCGCCGAGACGATCCTCGCGCCTCGCGACCTCGACTACGTCGTGCAATTTCCCGGCCCGACGGGCGCGAATGCGGTTGAGGCCGCCCTCAAGCTGGCACGCAAGGTGACGGGCCGGCAATCCGTCATCGCATTCACGAACGGCTTCCATGGCGTAACGCTCGGCGCACTCGCTTGCACCGGCAATGAACACCATCGCGGCGGCGCCGGCATGCCGCTGGGCGGCGTCGACCGTATGCCCTATTACGGCTACTTCGGCGAGGGCGTCGACACGGCCGCGTATCTCGATGAGCTGCTGTCGGATCCCTCGAGCGGCATCGATGCGCCGGCCGCCGTCATCGTCGAGACCGTACAGGGCGAGGGCGGTCTGAACGCGGCTTCCGCGGAATGGCTCCGCGAGGTCGCCCGGATTACGCGCCGGCACGGCGCCTTGTTCATCGTGGACGACATCCAGGCGGGTGCCGGACGCACCGGGACCTTCTTCAGCTTCGAACGGGCCGGCGTCAAGCCCGATATCGTCACGATGGCCAAGTCCATCTCGGGCTACGGCCTGCCGATGTCAGTGGTCCTCATCGACCGTCGCTTCGATCAATGGGCGCCGGGCGAGCACAACGGTACCTTCCGCGGCAACTGCCACGCCTTTGTCACGGCAACCGCCGCGTTGCGGGAATTCTGGCGCGAGGACACGTTCGAGAAGGCGATCCGCGAACGCAGCGAGCAACTCACCGATCGACTCGAATCAATCGTGCGCAAGCATGGGCCGCATGCGATCGAGCGGCGCGGCCGCGGCATGATGCAGGGCATCCTGTTCGAGTCGGGGGCAGTCGCCGCAGACGTGGTGAGCGCCGCATTCGATCGCGGCCTGATCATCGAAACGAGCGGCCCCGAGGACGAGATCGTCAAGTGTCTCGCCCCCCTTACGATCACGGAAAGCGCGCTCGACCGCGGCCTCACGTTGCTGGAGCGCTCGGTATCGGAGGCGCTGCAACAGCCGCGCAAGGACGCAGCCTAGGAGGCAGAAATGATTGTTCGCGATTTCAACGTTGCCAAGGATAGCGGTCGCCGTGTCGACTCCGACGGCTGGAACAGCGTCCGGCTGTTGCTCAAGGACGACGCGATGGGCTTCTCTTTCCATATCACACGGATCGATGCTGGCGCCGAACTCCAGATGCACTACCGCAATCACCTCGAGTCCGTGTATTGCATCGCCGGCCGAGGTTCCGTGGAAGACCTGGCCGACGGCGCCCGGCACACGATCCGCCCAGGCGTGATCTACGCTCTCGATGCGCATGACCGGCATGTGCTGCGCGCGGAGACGCAGCTCGTCCTCGCCTGCGTGTTCAATCCCCCGCTCATCGGCAGTGAAGTCCACGACGATAGTGGAGCCTACCCGACAGAGGCGGCGCCGCTCGAAAAGAGTGCCTGAATCTGACGATGACTCGAGAGAAAGACAGGTATCCGTCCCGGCAAGGCGGAATCGGCGAGCTGCTCGAGCGTGAAGACCCTGTCGTCTACTCCGATCGTGTGGCGGGCGCGCCGCTTACGCCACAACAGATCGAAGCTTACGGCAAGGATGGCTTCCTCGATTCGAATCAGCTGTTCGACAAATCCGAGCTGGAGGCTCTTGTCAGGGAACGCGACCGTCTGCGCACGGAGTTCAGCGGGTCGAGAGACGAGTCGATCATCCTCGAACCGAACGACAAGGTCGTGCGCTCGATCTTCGACGTGCACAAGGTCAGCAAGTTGTTCGCGCGGGTGGCGCGCGACTCGCGCCTGGCCGACGTGGCCCGTTTCCTGCTGGACGACGACGTCTACATCCACCAGAGCCGCCTCAACTACAAGCCCGGTTTCTTCGGCAGGCAGTTCTACTGGCATTCGGATTTCGAGACCTGGCACGTCGAAGACGGCATGCCCGACATGCGGGCGCTCAGTGTGTCGATCAGCCTGACCGACAACCTGGACATCAACGGACCGCTGATGCTGATCCCGCGCTCGCACAGGCGCTTCGTGTGCTGCCCGGGCGAGACACCCGACGACAATTACCGCCAGTCCCTGCGGCGCCAGGAATACGGCGTCCCGGATCCGGCGATGCTGCGCAAGCTCGTCGACAAAGGCGGTATCCGCACGGTCACCGGCAATGCCGGAGCCGTCACATTCTTCGACTGCAATACGATGCATGGATCGAACAGCAACATCTCTCCGTTCCCTCGTTCGAACGTGTTTATCGTCTACAACGCCGTAAG